>JANNTF010000888.1:0-11179 GCA_031403455.1 Alphaproteobacteria bacterium
CGACGCGATCGCGCGCGGCAGCAGATCATGCGTCGGCATCCAACGATCGGTGGTCGCCGATCCGAGCCCCTCGCCCCAGGGCGAATAGCTCGTCGCCGGGCGGCCCGCATAGGCGATCGTGTTCTGCCCCACCGGAATCGAGACGGGATGAAATCCGCGTCCGCGTGCAGCCGCGGCGAAGGTCTCGCCGACGACACAGGGGCGCATCGGCGGCATCGGCAACCCGCCGCTGCGCGGAATGAATGGATGCGTGTCGGGACCGGCGATGCCGATCTCATGCTCCAGGGCCGCGTAATGGGGTTCGAGATCGTCGTAACCGACCGGCCAATCCGCGATCGTGCAATCCTCGTCGAGACGCGCCTCGAGGCCGAGTTCGCGGATCGTGCTGCGCATGCGGAATTGATGCGGATGCATCCGGCGCAGCCGCGCGCCATAGTGAATGAGCGAGCCGCCCACGCCATTGACCATCCGCCCGAGCGAGAAAGACGCCGGCTGCGTGTCATCGGTCCCCGCCGTCTCACGCCAGCGCGGCGCCTCGAGCATGAATTTGTCGCTCATGCCGGCCCGCGCGTAGAAAGCGAGGCCGAGCTCGTCGGGCTTGAACTCGCCTGCAATGCGCCAGGGCCCCGCCTCCAGCGCAACCACGCGCATCCCGGCCTGCGCGAGCCAGGCCGCCGCGAGTCCGCCGACTCCGCCTGCTCCGACGACGATCACGTCGATGTCGTGAGCGGGCGGCAGCGAGCCCCGCTCCGGATCGAAGCCCGGGATCTCCCGTGGCGCGTCGGCTTCCGGTGGCAGCGCGCGCTCGTGATCGGCGAGCGTGCGGATCCGGCCATCCCGATCGATCGCGTGGGCGGCGATCTGATCCGCGGCCGCATGCGCGGTCCATACGCCGGGATAGCCGATCGCCGCCCAGCCGCCGGCCCGCCGATTGCCGCCATATGCCGGATCCGCGAACAGCCCTTCGACGAGATGACGGCGCATGCGCCCGAACAGCTCGAGCTGCAACGACGGATCGATTCCCGGCATCGCACCGCGTTCGAGCGCGGCGATGAGCCCGTCCTGCATCTCGGCCGAAGATTCCGCGAAGCCCGATCCCGTCCGATCGCGGGCCGCGCGATCGATCAGGGGCAGCAGCCGGCGGTAGAAATCAAGGCTGGAACGGTCGTTGCCGTCCAATGCGCGATCGAGATAGTCGACGATGCCGAGGTCGCTGGCGCTTGACCGCCCGGCCGCCGCCGGAAACATGCGATCGAAGATCGCGGATAGAATCGCGGCCTCGCGCCGCGCCAGCGCGACACGTCCCGCCTGCGCAGCGAGGATGTCGGTCATGCCGCGCCGCTGCCGCCATGGCTGATGCACTCGCGGCTCTCGGCGTCGAAGAGATGGGCACGAGTTTCGTCCAGCCGCAGGAGCACGTTCTGCCGCGGCGCCAGACGCAAATCGGGCGCGCAACGGCCGCCGATCTCCGTGCCATCGCCCAGGCGCGCGTAGAAGAAGAGATCCGGTCCGGCGAGCTCGGTCTGGAGGATCTCGCCCGGCAGGATGTTCGGGCCGGGCCGGTCGACCGGAGAAATACCCTCCGGGCGCAGACCCAGGCGCACCTTGCGACCGGTGGCACCACCCAGGCCCGATGCCGACCTCGCGAGAGTCAGAGCGAAGCCGCTGCCTGCGATCGCGATGGCGTCATCGCGGAGTTCCAGCACGCCCTCGAGAAAATTCGTCTCGCGATCACCGACGAAGTTGGCGACGAATTCGTTGACCGGACGGTTGTAGATCTCGTCCGGCGTGGCGAATTGCTGCAGCTTGCCGCGATTGAAAACGGCGATGCGGCTGGACAGCGTCATCGCCTCCGCCTGGTCATGCGTGACGTAGACGATGGTCGAGCCGATCGTCTGATGCAGGGCCTTGAGATCGTGACGCATGCGGATCCGCAGTCGCGCGTCCAGATTCGACAGCGGTTCATCGAGCAGGAAGACTTTCGGGTTGCGCACCATGCCGCGGCCGAGCGCGACGCGCTGTTGCTGACCGCCCGAGATCTCCTTCGGATAGCGCGCGAGCAGATCATGGATGCCGAGGGTGCGCGTCACGCTCTCCACGCGCGTCTCGACGTCGCTCTCGCGCAGCCGCGGCCGCCGCGCGCGCAGCGGAAACGCCACGTTCTCGAACACGGTCATGTGCGGATAAAGCGCATAATTCTGGAACACCATCGCCAGATCGCGCCGCTCCGGCGGCAGCGTGGTGACATCGACACCGCCGACATGGATGGTGCCCGCGTCGATGTCGATCAATCCGGCGAGCAGGTTGAGCGTCGTGCTCTTGCCCGAGCCGGATGGGCCGAGCAGGGACACGAACTCGCCCGCCGCGACATCGAGATCGAGCGCATCGAGCGCGACGACGTCGCCATAGCGTTTGGTGGCTCCACGGAAGCGCACGTCGGACATCAGCGTCAGCCTTTCACCGAACCGCCGGTCATGCCGGAGAGGAAGTAGCGCTGCAGGAACACGAAGACCGCCACGATCGGCATGATCGACAGCACGGACGCCGCCAGCAGCGGTCCCCATTCGCGGCCGTAGAAGCCGAGATAGAAATAGATCGCGACCGGCAAGGTGCGCACGGCCTCGGACGACGTCATCACGACGGCGACGACGAAATCGTTCCAGGCGAAGACGAGCACGAAGAGCGCGGCGGCGACCAGCGCCGGTCGCGACAACGGCAGGACCACGCGCCACAGGGTCTGCACCGGCGAGTAGCCGTCGATGCGCGCCGCCTGCTCGAGCTCGATCGGCAAGGTCAGGAAATAGCCGTAGAGCATCCAGATCACGATCGGGAGCTGGTAGGCCGTGTAGAGCAGCGCGAGACCAAGACGGGTGTTGGCGAGGCCGAGCACGCTGAGCGCCGTGAAGGTCGGTACCAGCAGCGACGCGATCGGGATGCTCATGATGGCGACGATCACGACCATCGTCACCGTGCGGCCGCGGAATTCGAAGCGCGCCAGCGCGTAGCCGGCGAGTGCGCCGATCGTCAGTGTCAGCATCACCGTCGCCAGCGATATGATCGTGCTGTTGAGCGCGAACCAGCCCGCGTTGTCGCCCAGGATGCGCACGTAGTGCTCGAGTGTCGGCGGGTCGGGGATCAGGCGCGGCGGGAACTCGAGGATGCGATCGGCCGGCTTGAGCGAGGAGGAGACCCCCCACGCGATCGGGAACAGCGCGAGCAGCGCGATGACGAGATTGATCGCGGTATCCACGACGCGTCGGATGGCGGTTCGCCGGCGATGGCTTGGAAGCGTCGTCACAGCCTGCGCGCCTGCCGGAACAGCATCAGCAGCATCGCGACCAGCACGAGATTGGCCGCGAAGATCAGGATGGCGAGGGCGTTGGCCGGGCCGAGAATGTGATCCTGGAAGCCGAGCCGGAACATCCGCAACACGACGACGTCGGTCGCATTCGCCGGACCGCCTCCCGTGAGGACGAGCGGGAAGGTGAGGATGTTCACGAAGTGAATGAACAACCGCACGACGGTGATCAGAATCGGCATGCGCAGCATCGGCAGGGTGATGCGCCAGAAGCGGTAGATCGCGCTTGCGCCGTCGATGCGCGCGGCGGCGTAGATCTGGGTCGGAATGCTCTTCAGTCCGGCGAGCAGCAGGATCATCGCGAATGCGCAGTCGCGCCACATCGCGTTGTAGACCAGGGCCGCCATGGCGCTGCGCGGATCGGCGAGAATGGAGTGGTCGCCCAGGCCGAGCGGGCCGAGGACGAGCGGCGCCAACCCGCCTTCCTGCGCGAAGATCCATTTCAGGAGCATCGATCCCACGAGCATCGCGATCATGTACGGCACGAAAACCACGGCGCGCATGAAGACATGCAGCTTCGTGTCGCGCTCGAACCGGATGGCGAGCGCGAAGCCGACCACGAAAGTGAGCACGAGCGAGCTCAGCGAGAAGACGGCCGTGACCCAGAGGCTGTCGCGGATCTCCGGCGAGGTCAGCACGCGCACGTAGTTATCGATGCCGACAAAGTTCCGGATCTGGAAGAAGCGGACGTTGTGCAGGCTGTACCAGAACCCGATCGCGAGCGGCGTCAGCACGAATCCGGCTTCGATGGCGACCGCAGGCAGCAGCAATCTATAGGGCAGCAACGCCTCGCCGCGGCGCATGAGAGCGCGACTCGCCGCAACGCCTGTGCGATTGCGCCTATTGCCGCTCCTGCGTGGCGCGTTCGATGCCCTTCACAGCCTCGGTGACGCTGCGCTGGCCGAGAACGACCTGCTGCGTGGCCAGATTGAAATCGGCCAGCGTCCGGGTCCAGTTGCACGCGGCCGGCATGAAGGTTCCGCCCGCGCCCCAGATCGCCGCGGTCTCGCGCAGATGCTGCATGTTCGGCTGGCCCATCTCCGGGCGCGCGGCGACCGAGTGCAGCATCGGGACTTGTCCACCCGGAAGGCTCCACAGGGCCATGCCTTCCGGACCTGTCATGTAGTCGACGAATTTCGCCGCTGCCGCGAGACGCGGCGAGCGCGACCACGCGACGGCGAACCAGCCGCTCACCAGCGCGGGCCCCGGCTTGTCGGCAGTCCAGCCGGGGATCGGAGCGATGCCGAGCTGTTCCTTGTCCCAGCCGGCAGCCGTGCGCTGCAACTGCTCGAACCGGCTATTGGCAATGATCTGCATGGCGAAGCGGCCCGCGGCCATCTGATCGATGGCGTCGTCGCTCGTCAGCGACAGCGCTTCGCGCGGCGCAACCCGGTCCGTGACGATCCAATCGGCCTGCATGCGGATCGCACGCTCCGCCGCGGGGCCGGCGATCCTGGCCGTGCATTTGTCGTCGAAGAGACTGCCTGCGCCGCCGAGGGTTGCCATGAAGGCGGGCGTGGCGGAAGCGCGGTCCTGCGATAGGCCGAGGCCCATGCCCCAGAGGTCGGCCTGCCCGGCGACGCCGGTGCGCGTCATCTTCTTCGCCGCGGCGGTGACGCCGTCCCACGTCTTGAGGTCGGCGACCGTCATCCCCGCCTGCTGCAGCAGATCCTTGCGGTAGAACAGGACCCAGCCCGAATGCATGATCGGGACAGCGTGCAGCTTGCCCTTGATCGTCATCGTGTCCAGCGCCGCCGGGATGACGATGTCCTTGCGTCGATCGGCCGGCCATTTCGCGGTGATGAGCGGACCGAGATCCGCGGCGGCATCGGATTGCAGCACCAATCCCATGCTCTCCATGTTCACCCAGCCGATATCGGGCGCGTTGCCGGCGTTGTGACCGAGGACGAATTTCTCTCCGAGCGTGGTCCACACCTGAGGCTCGACCTTGATCTTCACGCCTGGATTGGCGCGCTCGTAGGAGTCGATCATCGTCTTCAACGCCTGCTCGCGCCCGCCGGGGCGGGCAGGATCCAGGAAGGTCCACATCGTCACGGTCGTTTGCGCCAGCGCGGGAAACCCGAGCGTGGCGATCGCAAGGGCTGGGAGCAGGATGCGCAGGATCGACTTCATCGTTTCCTCCGGGATGATCGTGAGAGCTTCGGCCGCACCGGTTCGTCCGGTCCGAAATAGAGTTCGCCGACGCGATCGAGATGCGTTTGCATGGCCGCGCGCGCGCCGGCGGCGTCACGCCCGCGCAGACAAGCGAGCAGTCGGTTACGAAAGGCGAGCCCCTTGGCGAGACTGTCGGGCGCCTCGACGCGTCGCCGCAGCGTCTCCCACATCTCGCCCGCGCGCAGACGCCAGAGGTCGCGCGCGACGCCCGCGAGGATCGAGTTCTGCGACGCCTCGGCGAGCAGGACATGGAACCGGGCGTGCTCCTCGGCAGGACTGCGTCCGGCGGTGATGATCGCCGCCATCCGATCCACGCAAGCCTCGAGCTTCGCGAATTGTGCCGTGGTGGCGGCGATCGCCGCGAGCTCGGCGCAGGCCGGCTCGATGGCGCGGCGCGCCTTGAATTGTTCCAGCGGCCCGGGCCCGAGATCCTTCGTACGCGTCCAGGGCAGGCCCGCGGCGACGTGCGAGTCCTTGCCGACATAAGTGCCGTCACCGACGCGGACTTCGATGAGGCCGACAGTTTCGAGCGCGATCAGCGCTTCGCGCAGCGACGGGCGGCTGACGCCGATCTTCTCGGCGAGGTCGCGCTCCGCCGGAAGCCGCGTACCCGGCGGGAAGGCGCCGCCACGGATCAGCGCCTCGATCTGCTCGGCGATCTGCTCGTACATCCGCTTCGGGCGGACGAGCTTCATCTCCGGGAAGGTTGCGCGTGGCTTGGACGACATCGTGCCGCAGCGTAGGGAGCGCGGGGCGCAGTTGTCAATTGGCCAGACCAATTTCTTGACCGCGACGCGGCCGCCTCGCTAGGTTGCGGCGACTGGCAGCCACGAGGAGCAGCCCATGCCCGACGACACGTCACGCGCATTCCGGATCGAGCCGAGCGGCGCCGCGCTCGGCGCCGATGTTATCGGGGCCGATTTCGCGCAGCTGAAGGAGGCAGAGATCGCGACGTTGCGCCAGGCCTGGCTCGAGCATCGCGTGCTGCGCTTTCGCGATTGCGGCATCGATGACCGCACGCATGTGGCGCTGGCGAGTCGCTTCGGGGAGCTCGACTTCAATCCCGGTACGCGTATCACCGGCAGGATCTACGTCGATGGATTCCCCGAGATCGTCCGCATCTCCAACATCGTCGAGAACGGCAAGGCGATCGGCGAGCTCGGTGCGGGCGAGGCGGATTGGCATACCGACATGTGCTTCGTCGATACGCCGCCTTCCGCCGCATTGCTGCGCGCGCTCGAAGTGCCGAGCACGGGCGGTGACACGAGCTTTCTCGACATGTACGGCGCCCACGACACGCTGCCCGACGAGTTGCGGCGGGAGATCGCCGGCCTCGCGATCAAGCACGACGCCGTCTACGCTTCCGCGGGCAAGCAGCGTCCTGGAATGGAGGCGCCGGCCAGCGGCGACGTGCGCGACATCGCGGGCGCCGTGCATCCGATCCTGCGCACGCATCCCGAGACCGGGCGTCGCTGCCTGTATCTCGGCAAGCGGTACAACGCGTACGTGATGGGATTGTCGGTCTCGGCGAGCGAGGCGCTGCTCGACCGGCTCTGGCGGCATGTGCTGAGCCTGCCGGCGCGCTACGTCTGGACGCAGCAATGGCGCGTTGGCGACCTGCTCATGTGGGACAATCGGTGCACCATGCACCGGCGTGACGCCTTCGACGGCAACGAGCGGCGCCTGCTCCATCGCACCGTCGTCAAGGGCACGCGCCCGGTCTAGTCGCGCTCGATCCGCGCCAGGGCGCGCCAGGCCGCGAACCCTTGCGCCATCATTGCGCGTCCTTGCCGTATTGCAGGACGATTCGCGCCATGTCGATCGCGCCCTGGTGATGCGGGATCATGCCGCGCACGAAGGCGACATCCGGGTTGGATGCTCTCGCGCCCTCCATCATCGGGCCGTGCATCTTGTCCATCGCCGCGAGATAGGCCTGCGTGGCGTCGGATGGCGGCGCGACGGCCGGTGTCGCGCCGCGTTGGTGATGCTGATGGCTCGGCGGCGTTTGCGCCGGCGCCATGGTGCTCATGCCGAGTGCGAGCGTGACGATCGCTGCAAGGGCCTTCATGGAGTTCCTCCTGTTCGACGGATTGCCGCAACCGGCACGGCGACGGTGACGTGCAAGCATCCACCTTCCCGCCATGGGAAGGTCAAGCGGGCGGTGGGCAATGTGCCGGCATGCGGACTGCGGCGTTTGGCTGCACGGGCATCGCTGCTAGGCTGACACTTCATCCGGCCGCATGTTTCGGCCGCCGTTGCGTTTCACCGATGCGAGTCAATCGATGCCATCCGTCTTGCGCAACGCGTTCATCTATACGGGCGATCAGGCGCATCGTTGCATCGCGCCTGGCGCAATGCGCATCGAGGCGGGGCGAATCAGCTGGATCGGCGAAGACGCTGAGCTCGACGCGCCGGATCTGGCCATCGCGGAGGATCTTGGTGGCCGGGTGATCATCCCCGGACTGGTCAATACGCACACGCATGGCGGACTCGGCATTCATCGCGGCGTCTGCGATGTCGGCGCGTTCGCCGCGTGGGCGCGGCAGCTGGCGCCGCATACGTCGACACTGACGCTGCAGGATAATCGCTGGGGCTGCACCCTCGCCGTGCTCGAGATGCTGCGCAACGGCATCACCACCGCCTGCGACTGCACGCGCTATGGCGCCGACATCTTCTCCGAGGTGGCGAGCGCCATCGGCATGCGGTCGCTGAGCGGGGCGCTGGCCAACTCGCCGAGCCTGCGGGCCGCCGGGCGACCCAACTGGCCGCTGGCGCTGGACGAGACCAGGCGCGCGATGGAACGGCGCGGCGCCGATGCGCTGTGTCGTTTCTATGTCGGCGCGCACTCGCCCTACAACTGCACGCCCGATCTGCTGGTGGAGATCAAGCGCGCAGCCGACGATCTGGGCGTACCTATCGTGATTCACGCCGCCGAGACCCGCGCGGAGATCGAGCTCATGCTGGATCGCCATGGGCGGCGGCCGATCGCCCATCTCGATCATCTCGGCCTGCTCGATCGTGGCGCGATCCTCGCGCATTGCGTCTGGGTCGATGAGGACGAGATGGCGATCCTGGCGCGCAGCGGCGCCGGGGTGTCGCACAACCCGATCAGCAACGCGAAGCTGGCGAGCGGCATTGCGCCGGTGCCCGCCTTCCGGCGGCTCGGCATTCCCGTCGGACTCGGCACGGACAGCACGCTGTCCAACAACTCGCTGAACCTGTTCCAGGAGATGAAATTCGCCGCGTTGTTGCAGCGCGCGAGCAGCCTCGACGGCGCGCTGATCGAGAATCGCGATGCGCTGGCGATGGCCATGCTCGAAGGCGCGCGCGTGCTCGGCTGGGACTCCGTGATCGGGAGCCTCGAGATCGGCAAGGCGGCGGATCTGGTCGTGCTCGATCTCGATCATCCCCTCGGCCTCAGCGCTGAGCGCGTGATGTCGGACCTGGTCTATGCGGCCGGGCCGCAGCATGTGCGCCGTGTCATCGTGAACGGCGAGACGGTTTTCAAGGATGGGCAGTTCACGCGCCTGGACGAGCAAGAGATCAAGCAGCGCATCATGCGCCACTATGCGAGTTGAATTGAACGGGAGCGACCCATCATGACGTCACAGCCGGTCGGGCTGATCACCAGCGCGGCATCGGAGACGCTGGTGCGCGATCGTCGCGCGCAAGCCGTCTCGACGCCGTTTGGCACGGCGGAGATCGTCACCGGCCGGATCGGCACCCGGGACGTGGCGATCGTGCTGCGCTACGGCCCGGCGATGACCGTACCGAGCCACAAGATCAACTATCGCGCCAATATCTGGGCGCTGCGCGAACTCGGCGTGGTGCGCGTGATCTCGCAAAATGCGATCGGTTCGGTTAACCCCGTGATCCGGCCCGGCGACATCGTCATCGCGGATGATTTCCTCGATCGCACCAAGAACCGCGTGCTGTCGCTGTTCGACGACGAGCAATGCTGGGTACGTGTGGACATGACCGAGCCGTTCTGCCCGCAGATGCGGCCCGTGCTCGTCGAAGCCGCGATGCGACATGGCCCGCGCGTCATCGATCGTGGTGTCTTCGTCTGCACCGAGGGTCCGCGCTTCGAAACGCCGGCCGAGATCCGGGCGCTGCAACGCGATGGCGGTGACATCGTCGGCACGCCGCTGGTGCCGGAAGTGGTGCTCGCGCGCGAAGCGGAGCTGTGCTTCGCCTCGATCGCGCCGGTGATCAATTTCGGCGCCGGGATGGCGCCGGCCGTCACGCATTTCGGTGCCGGCAGCATGGTGGAGTTCTATTACACGGGCGGCCTCCATGCTCGCGTCGAGCAGGCCATCACCGATGCGGTAACCCACATGCCGACGCTGCGGACATGTGGTTGCGGCGCTGCTCTCAAGGGCGGATTCCATGGCACGCGACCGACCTGGCTGACGCGCTGCAGTCTCGACGAGGAAAGCGGCGCGTGACCAGCATCTGGATCGCGGGCGGCCTGTGCCTGCTGCCGATTCCGAGCGGTCATCGTGCGGCGCGTTGCGATGTTTTGGTCGTCGACGGGGAGATCGTCGACGTGCAGCCCGAGGGCGCGCGCGCGCCGCCGCCTCTCGTCGTCGAGATCATCGACGCACGCGACCTGCTGGTGACGCCGGGGCTGGTCAACGCCCACACGCACTCGCCCGACAATCTCGTGCGCGGCACGGCGCCCAACCTGCCGTTGGAACTCTGGTCGCTGTCCTCCGCCGTCGGGCGCGAAGGCCGCACGCCGCGGGAAGTTGAGGTCTCCGCCTTGCTCGGCGCCATCGAGATGCTGCGGTCGGGGACGACGACGGTGCTCGACCATATCCGCTTCTCGCCGGATCTCGATCCGCAAGGACTCGACGCGGTTGCGACGGCGTATCTCGAGATCGGCATCCGCGCCGTGATCGCGCCCGTGGTCGCCGATCGCCCGGTGATCGAGACGCTGCCTTTCGAGGCTGACGAGCTGCCGCCCGAGGCGCGGGATTCCTACGGCAGCAAGGCGCTGATGCCGGCCGCCGAGCAGGTCGCGGTGGTCGAGAGCTTCGTGCGCGGCTGGCATGGACGCGAGGGTCGAATCGGCGCGGCGATCGGGCCGTCGGGACCTCAGCGTTGCTCCGATCGCCTGCTGGAACTCGCCGCCGAGTTGAGCCTGCGCTTCGATATTCCGCTGCACAGCCATGTGCTCGAGACACGCACGCAGCAGGTGATGGCGCAGCGCTTCTACGGCACCGGCATGATCACGCATCTCCATCGCCTCGGCGTGCTGACGCCGCGTGCCAGCCTGGTCCATGTGATCTGGGCCGACGCGGCGGAACTCGACCTGATCGCGGGATCAGGCGCCGCGGTGATCCATAATCCCGTCTCCAACGCGAAGCTCGGCAGCGGCGTGTGCCGGCTGCCGGAGCTGCTGGCGCGCGGCATTCCGATCGGCCTCGGCACCGACAGCGCGTGCTGCAACGACTCCAATAATCTGCTCGAGACGGCGAAATGGACGGCGCTTCTGCATTCGCTGCATGCGCGCGCGCCGGAATCCTGGGTTGGCCCCGAACAGGCGCTGATGCTGGCGACGCGCGGCGGCGCGCGCGCGATCGGGCTGGGCCATCGGATCGGCTCGATCAGACCGGGATTTGCCGCCGATCTCGCCTTCTT
>JANNTF010000889.1:0-7889 GCA_031403455.1 Alphaproteobacteria bacterium
CGCCGCACTGGTCCCCGCCGCCCTCTGGACGGACCTCCTCGAATGAGGAGGGGCAGCGTGCGCGCAGCGCACGCGGGGTGGTGAGTCGCAACGCCGATCGATGTCCACCCACGCCGCCACCTGGTATCGCCGCAAGCGCACGCGCGACATCGCGCTGGCGGCGTGTTTCCTGCTGCCTGCGCTGACGATTTTCTTTCTCTACAGGATCCTGCCGCTGGGCTGGAATTTCTGGCTGTCTTTCCATTCCTGGTCGCCGCTCAAGCCCGCGAAGTTCATCGGGCTGGAGCATTTCGAGGAGATGCTGCTCGACGACGACGTGTTCTGGCAGGCGCTGATCAACACGCTGATCTTCATCGGCTGCTCGCCGATCGCCATCGCGCTGGCGCTCGCCATCGCGCTGCTCGTCAACAGCGATCTCCGGGGTGCTGCGATCTATCGCACGATCGTGTTCCTGTCCTATCCGCTGATGACGGTGGCGGTCGGCATCATCTGGCGCTGGCTCTATGACGAGCGCGGCGGGTTCATCAATTACGTGCTGCGCTCGAGCGGCATCGTCGACCAGCCGGTGAAGTTCCTGCAGAGCTTCGACTGGGCACTCGCCTGCGTGATCGCCGCCGAGTTCTGGCAGGTGCTCGGCTTCTACATGATCATCCTGCTCACCGGCCTGCAGAGCATCCCGCAGCATCTCTACGAGGCGGCGCGCGTCGACGGCGTGCCGCCGGGCGCGCGCTTCCTGCGCATCACCCTGCCGCTGCTGCGGCCCTCGATCTTCCTGTGCATCGTCATCGGCATCCTCAACTCCTTCACCAGCTTCGACCTGATCTACGTGATGACCAATGGCGGACCCGGCCATGCCACCGAGCTGCTGATCACGTATATCTACAAGGCCGGTTTCGGACAGACGCGCTTCGACTACGCCGCGGCGCTGACGGTGGTGCAGTTCCTGCTGCTCGTCGTTCTCACCGTCATCGCCAACCGGCTCTCCGGCGGCAATGCCGGCAGCCTGGAGCGCTGAGCCATGCGCCGCGCCCCGACCTGGCCCCGCCACGCGCTGATGATCGTCATCTCGATCCTGATGCTGATCCCGTTCTACTGGGTCGCAAAGACCTCGCTCACCGGCGAGAACATCTACGCCTATCCGCCGCGAATCATTCCGGTGAACCCGCATCTCTTCAACTATGTCGATGTCTGGTACCTGATCCCGTTCCCGCGCTACCTGCTGAACAGCGTCATCGTCACGGCGATGGCGATCTGCGGCAATCTGCTGTTCAACACGGCGGCCGGTTACGCGCTCACGAAGAATTTCCCGGGTCGGCGCTGGGTCGTGCTGCTGTTCCTGTCCTGCATGCTCATCCCGTTCCAGGCGACGATCATCCCCGCCTATCTGATCACCTCGTGGCTGGGCGTGCTGAACACGCATCTCGCCGTCGCCCTGCCGCTGCTCTCGACGATCATCTGCATCTTCATCTTCAAGGCGAGCTTCGAGGCGGTGCCCAAGTCGCTGATCGACGCGGCGCGGCTCGACGGCCTGAGCGAGTGGCGCATCATCCTGCGCATCATGCTGCCGCTGTCGAAGCCGGCGATCGCGACCAACATCATCCTCACGTTCATCTGGTCCTGGAACGCCTTCCTCTGGCCGCTGATCGTCACGCGCAGCGCGGACATGCAGACGCTGCCGCTGGGTCTGGCGCGATTCCTCTCCGTGCTCGAGGATACGACCGGCGCGCTCTACGCCTTCGTCGTGCTCGTGCTCGTCCCCGGTCTCACGATCTTCCTGATGGCGCAGAAGGAATTCATCCGCGGGCTGACCTCGGGGGCGACCAAGGGATGAAGTGGAAGGCCATCCTCGCCAACCGCTTCGTCGCCCTGCCGCTGGCGCTCGCGATCATCGTCGCCGCATGGAACTCCTATATCGCGTTTCACGACGACGGCCTGATTTCCGGCGAGGTGCGCGACGCATCCGGCGCGCCGATCGCGGGCGCGGCGGTGATCTTCTTCGAGCGCAACTTCATCAACTATCAGGAGAAGCAACGCGTGACGACCGACGCGCGTGGAGTCTTTCGCTTCACCGCCATGAACGTGCATGTCGGCCAGTTGGAAGCCCGCCTGCCCGATGGCCGCAATTCCGAGCGCCGCCAGCTGCAGCTCTGGTTCCGGGCGCAGAATATCCAGGTCGCGCCGCTGATCGTCGGCGCGGTGAAGCCGTGAGCGTGCCGCCGCTGATCCTGTTCGACCCGCTGCCGCGGCAACGTGCGCAGATCTTCAACGCCGGCGACTGGGCGCGCCTGAACGCGCTCGGCCGCGTCGTCGATGCAGGCGATGCGCGGATGCCAGCCGCGGAGATCGAGCGCCACATCGCCGACGCGGCGATCGTGATCGGCCAGACCGATCTGCCGCGCGCGCGGCTGGATCGCGCCGCGCGACTGCGCGCGATCGTCAACGTCGAAGGCAATTTCCTGCAGAACATCGATTACGAGGCCTGTTTCGCGCGCGGCATCCATGTGCTCGGCATCGGTCCGATCTTCGCCCAACCCGTCGCGGAATGGGCGCTCGGCGCCGCGCTCGATCTCGCGCGCGGACTGACCACCGGCGACCGCGCGATGCGCGATGGCACCGAGGCCTATGGCAGCCGCGCCAATGCCGAAAGCTTCGTGCTCTCCGGCGCCGCGTTCGGGTTGATCGGCTTCGGCAATCTCGGCCGCGCGCTCCTGCCGCTGCTGCGCGTCTTCGCTGGGCGCGTGCGCATCCATGATCCCTGGCTGCCCGATGGTTTCATCCGCGCGCAGGGCGCCGAGCCTGCGAGTCTTGATGCGGTGCTGGCGACCAGTCGCGTCCTGTTCATCCTCGCCGGCGTGACCGCCGAGAATGCGGGTTTCCTCGACTGTGCGAGGCTCGCGACCATCCGCCGTGACGCGGTCGTCGTGCTGGCAAGCCGCGCGGCCGTCGTTGAATTTGCGGCGTTCACCGCGCTTGCCAATGCAGGCGCATTCCGCGCCGCGACAGATGTGTTCCCCAAGGAGCCGGTCGCGCCCGACGATCCGGTGCGCCGCTCGCGCCTCCTGCTCTCGTCGCATCGCGCAGGTGGCCTGCCAAGCGTGCTGCACGGCATCGGCGAGATGGTGGTCGAGGACATCGCCCTGATCCTCGCCGATCTGCCGCCCGCCAGATGCCAGCGCGCCGAGCGCGAGACCGTCGCGCGCATGCGCTCCATCGCTGGCAACAGCGGCCCGCCCGCTCCCGTGATGAGGTTTTCCCCTCCATGACGCTCATCCCACCCGTCGCCGAGCTGGTCGCCTGTGCCGGCGCGCCGTTCGAGCGGGCGCGCAACATGCCGCCGAGCGTCTATACGAGCCCGGCGTTTCTCGAGCGCGAGTTGACGGATGTCTTCGCGCGGGAATGGATCTCCATTGGTCGGGCGAGCGCGTTGTCGAAGCCCGGCGACTACGTGACCTACGAGCTTGCCGGCCAGCCGATCCTCGTCGTCCGCGACACCGACGGAAAGCTGCGGGCGCTATCGAATGTCTGTCTGCACCGCATGTCGACGTTGCTCGAGGGCAGCGGCAACCGGCGGGCCATCACCTGCCGCTATCACGGCTGGACCTATGGCCTCGACGGCACGCTGCGCGCAGCGCCGGCGATGGAACTCAACGCCGCCTTCTGCAAGGAACACTACCGGCTGCCCGAGCTGCGTTGCGAGGAATGGCTCGGCTGGATCATGGTGTCGCTGAACAAGGACATCGAGCCGGTGGCGACACGCCTCGCCGAGGTCCAGGGCCTCATCGACGATTACGGCATGGAGAACTACACCGAGACGTTCCGCGAGACGCATGTCTGGAATACCAATTGGAAGATTCTCGCCGAGAATTTCATGGAGAGCTATCACCTGCCGGTGTGCCATGCCGGCACGATCGGCCGGCTCTCCAAGCTCGAGGAGATGATCTGCCCGCCCGGCCTCGCGACGTTCAACTATCACACCATCCTGAAGGACGATTCGCTCAAGATCGCGCTCGCCCATCCCGCCAACACGCGGATGAAGGGCGATCGTCGGCGCACGACCTTCCTGCTCGCCGTCTATCCGAGCCTGCTCGTCACGCTGACACCCGGCTATTTCTGGTACCTGTCGCTGCATCCCCATGGCGTCGGCCAGGTGCACATCGTGTTCGGCGGCGGCATGTCGCCCGATTTCGTGAACTCCGACGAAGCGCAGAGCCACTTCGCTCAGCTGAAGACGCTGCTCGACAAGGTCAATGTCGAGGACCGGGGATGCACCGAGAAGGTCTACCGAGGAGTCTGTGCCGGCTTAGCGCGAGCGGGACATCTGAGCCACCTCGAACGGCCGAACTACGATTTTGCGCAGTATCTTGCCGAGAAGACCGGCGGCTTCCGACGCGCGTTCAACGCACCGCCGGGCTGAGCGAATCACGTCGTCGGACGATCAGGAAATCGACGCCTCCCGTGTGATCGCCTCTCCCTCAGCCACACTCGCTCTGGATCTGTCTTGCCAACCCAGGCGGAGGCATTCACCTCAAGCGAAGATCAGTCGGTCGTTGCCAGCGCGGCGGCGATGCGCGCACCGAGCGCCATGTCCTCGTCTTGACCGAAGCCATGATGGAGAATGGTGCCGTCGCGCCCGATCAGGATCGACGACGGTGTTCCGCGCATCTGGAAACGCCCCATGGTGATGGGAATGGGCGTGCCGGAGCCAGGCTCGTCGACGCCGATCGGCATGGTCAGCCGGTATTCGTGAATGAATGCTTCGAGCGAGACCGGCGTCATTGCAGCGTGATGCTCGAACACGGTGTGCAGGCCGATCACCTGCAGATCCGTGTCGTGGAATAGCCGGAATGCCTTCTCCGCCTGTGGCGTGCCAATGGCGACGCATCCCGGACAGAGCATCTGGAAGGCGTGCAGCAGCACAGGACGGCCGCGTAACGCGGCGAGCGACAACGGTTTTGGCGCGTTGAACCAGCGGCTGACCGCCAGCTCCGGGGCAATGACCGTGTTTCGCATCGTGTACCCCCGTTGGGACTCATTTAGTCTGCTTCATGATGACGCCAGGCAGCGAAAGATGGCCTGAGGCAAGGCCAGGTTTCTCCAGACCATCGCTTGGGAGACCTACGCGACCATGCGACGCAAACCTGTCAGGCCGGCCAGCGCGGCGCCCAGCAGCAGCGGTGTCGCCGGCGCGGGAACAGCCGGCTCACGGCTCGGCATGAACATGTAGTCGATCGTCATCGAACCGGACCAGTCGGCAGACGAATCGACGGAGCATACCGGAGGAATCCCGCAGCCGCTGACGGAGGAGACGCTGGGGCGGATCTCGAGGCGCGCATCAATCGTCCCGATCCCGAGATAGGATGACAGCGACGCGCCGGGGACATCGAAACCCGGCGTCCCGCTGGCTCCGTCGAACCGCCCCGTGTCAGGACCGCTGGCATCGCAACTCACCGAATTGGTGATCGTGCAGCCGGCCGTGGGCGTCAGCAGCCCGTCCGTGACGAGGCCAGGCACGGTGAAACGGAACGTGACCTCGAATCCGACCGCACCGGAATCGCCTGAACTACCGTTCCTGACAGTGATCCTGGCGTTCGCGTCGATCTCGCTGGAGAGGCGAACGGCGACGCCCGTGAGCGTTCCCAGCGACGAGTCGAATCGGTCGAAAGTCAGGACCCGCTCGACAGGGACGATCGAAGGGGCCGTGAGGCTGAAGGGATTCGCCGGCGTCGGTTGCACGGTGACGATCGCGGCCGAAACGCAGGGAATGCCGCCCGTCAACACAAGCAACGCGCCGATGCACGAAGTGGCAACGAAGGAGCGCACAGAAAATCGGTTCATTCGAATGGGTCCTCTTGTGGCGACACGATAGGGACTCGAGGCAATCCGTGTGCCAAACCGAGAAGTGAAGAATCTCATAGGCTTGGCGCATCGCCAGGAAGTGCGTGTCAAATTCCCCGACGCTTTCGCCCACGCGGAATCATTGATCTTGATCGCCGCCGGTCGCTCGATTCCCGAAAACTCGCGCTTGAAAGCGCGGCTGAAGGCCTCCTCCGAGCCGTAGCCGACGGCGTGGGCGAGCTGCGCGATCGTCTTGCCCGTTTCGCGCAGCTGCGCGTCGGCCGACCATACCGCCGCGATGTCGCGGTGGATGAGCGCGAGCGCGCGGCCGATCTGCGGGTCCTTCATCGCCTTCAGCCAGCCGCGTTCGCTCTCGTCGAGTGTCGACGCGTACTGACGCACCGCCTCGACGAAGAGCAGCTCCGAAAGCCGCGCCATCACGCTCGACGCGCCGACCTTGCCTTGCGTGAGCTCGCTGGCGGCGTAGCGCAGCGAGGCCTCGACCCAGTCGCGCGATGCGCCCTCGCGGATGTCGATTTTCAGGATCTTCGGCAGAGTCGCGAGCAGCGGATTGTAGCCGTCGACGCTGCCGAGGAACCCGCACACGACATGCGCGGGCGCGCCACCGCCGCCATGGCGGATCCGCGCGAGGCCGCCATCCGTCGGCGCCTCGATCAGCGCGTGCGCGGCCACCGGCGTCACGCGGCTATCGCTGGCGAGGACATGCGGGTCGTTGCGCGGCAGCAGCACGATCTCGCCGGCGCGCAAGGTGAGCGGACCGGCGTCGGCGGTGCGCACCTGCAGCTCGCCTTCGAGTACGAAGTGATAGGCGATGATCTGCGTGGGTGACGAGACGAACGGCGCACAAACCGCCGCCGTGAGCACGCTCGTGACGCCCCACGGCGCGGTCAGGCGCGCGTCCAGGAAGATGCCGCCGGAGAGCCGCGCAGAGCGCAATACGTCGGACAGTGGATCCATCGTCGCCATGACGCCTCCGCTGCGGTGGGGTCAGTACACGGATCGCGGACCGCTCGTGTACCGTTCCCTCTGCTCTGGTACCGTCGGCCCGTCTGGCGCGCCTCGCGACGCCACTCACGGAGGGAAAGTCATGGCAAACATCGGTGACATTGCGAATCGGTTCTTCGTCGCTTGTGAGGCGGGCAAGGGCTGGGATGCGTGCAAGGAATATTGCAAGCCCGGCGCGACCTTCGCCGCTCAGGCCGGCGCGCTCGGCGACGTGCGGACGCTGCAGCAATATGCGGACTGGATGAAAGGGCTGCTCGTGTTCATGCCCAATGGTCGCTACGAGCTCAAATCCTTCGCCGTCGACAACGAACGTAAGAACGTATCCGCCTATGCGGTGTTCTCCGGCACCCATACCGGGCCGGGCGGTCCCTGCGCGCCGACCGGCAAGAGCACGAAGACGGACTACGTCTACGTCATTGAGTTCGACGGCGACAAGATCCGGCACATGACAAAGATCTGGAATGACGGGTGGGCAATCAAGGAACTCGGCTGGGGCTGATACGCCGGACTGCAGCATAGGAGGCAGCACACGATTGGCCGGCGTATCGTGCACTCACCTCCTGTTTTCCGGGCGGATCGGCGTCACGCGATGCTGCGAGTGCATCGAGCACAGCTCGGCCGAGCGTCGTGAGGGGGCGAGGCTCGTGTGCGGATATGCCGACTCCTCCGTCCTCATGCGCCGGAGTAAAGTCCAATCTCGTCCGCCGTCGCGCACGGTGAGGTACAATCGGGAGGGGAGGGGAGTGCATGGTCGCGTTCAAGCTCAACGGTCGGGACGTGCGGGTGCAGGCGCCGGATGCATCGCCGCTGCTCTTCGTCCTCGCCAACGATCTCGACGTCAACGGCGTTAAGTACGGCTGCGGCCGCTCGCAATGCGGTTCGTGCACGGTGCTGCTCGACGGCGAGCCGGTGCGCTCGTGCCAGATGCCGGTATCGGCGGCGGCCGGCCGGTCAGTGACCACGCTCGAGGGCTTGCGCGAGAACGGCAAGCCGAGCCGGCTGCAGCAGGCCTTCATCGACGAGCAGGC
>JANNTF010000890.1:0-1877 GCA_031403455.1 Alphaproteobacteria bacterium
CAGCGTGCCGTAGAAGAAGAACCGCATCGCTGCCTGTGCGCCCACTTCACAGATCGGCAGGCGGGCGCACGCCGCTCTTGGTGAGTTCAGCCACCAGCGCCAGCTTGAGCCGCGCGAGACCCGCTTCATCGCCCGACTCGCATCGCGCAACCAAAACATCCTGCGTGTTCGATGCACGCAGCAGCCACCACCCGTCGCCGGTCGAGACGCGCACGCCATCGATATCGCTCAACGTGGCGCCGGCCTTCACGAGCCGCGTCTTGACCTCATCGACGATCGTGAATTTGCGCACCTCATCGACGGGAAAACGCAGCTCGGGCGTGTTGATGACGGCCGGCAACTCGTCGCGCATCTCGGCGAGGCTCTTGGCTGCGCGCGCGACGATCGACAACAGTCGAACGGCGCCATAGAGCGCATCGTCGAATCCGTACCAACGATCGGCGAAGAAGATGTGGCCCGACATCTCGCCCGCGAGCGGCGCGCCGGTCTCGGCCATCTTCGTCTTGATGATCGAGTGTCCCGTGCGCCACATCAGCGGCTTGCCGCCCAGCTTGGCGACGTGATCAAAGAGCGTCTGGCTCGCTTTGACGTCGGCGATGATCGTCGCGCCGGGATGCTCGCTGAGCACTTCGCGTGCGAACACCGCCATCAGCTGATCGCCCCACAGGATCCGACCCTTGCCGTCGACGACGCCGATGCGGTCCGCATCGCCGTCGAAGGCGACGCCGAAATCGGCCTGCTCGCGCGCCACCGCATCCTGCAGCTGCACCAGATTCTTGGCGACCGTGGGATCGGGATGATGCGCGGGGAACCGGCCATCGATCGCATCGTTCAACAGCACATGACGCCCCGGAAGCCGCTGCGTCAGTCGTTGCATGATCTCGCCGCCTGCGCCGTTGCCCGCGTCCCAGACGACCGCGAGCGGCTTGCCGGGTCGGTAATCCTGCAGGATGCGCGCGACATAGGGTTCACGAACGTCGTGCTGGGAGACATTGCCCGCGCCGCGCGCGTAGCGCGCAGCCGCACAGCGGACGCCGAGCGCGCGGATGTCATCGCCCCAGAAGCTCTTGGCGCCGATGACCATCTTGAAACCATTGTACTGCGACGGGTTGTGCGACCCCGTGACCATCACACCAGCATCCACGCCGAGCGTGCGCGACGCGAAATACAACATCGGCGTCGGGCCGAGGCCGATATCCAGGACATCGAGGCCGGTCGATGCGAGTCCATCGATCAGCGCCGCATGCATCGCCGGCGAGTGCAATCGTCCATCACGCCCGGCGGCGATCCGCTTGCCGCCCTTCTCGACGACGCAGGAACCGAAACCGCGGCCGACGGCCCGTGCATCGTCTTCCGACAATGTCTCTCCGACGATGCCGCGGATGTCGTATTCGCGCAAGACCGACCGGTGGAATTGATGCGCAAGCTGGGTCATGCAAATGCCTCAGGTTTCGGTGCCCTTGGCCGTCACGGGACGACCGAGAGAGCTGTAGGTGAACCCGGCTGCAACCATGTCCGCGGGCGAATAGACATTGCGCAGATCGATCACGATCGGCGTCTTCAACAGCTGCTTCATCTTCGTGACATCGAGCGCGCGAAACTCGTTCCACTCCGTGAGCAGAACCATCGCGTCCGCCCCATCGAGGCACGCCAACGCCGACGCGGCGTAGTCGACCCCGCTCAGCATCTTCTGCGCTTCATGAACGCCCTCGGGATCGTAGGCGCGCACGCGCGCGCCGGCCTGCAGGAGCTTGGGTACGATGACCAGACTCGGAGCATCACGCATGTCGTCGGTGTTCGGCTTGAACGTGAGCCCGAGCACGGCGATCGTCTTGCCGACGACCGATCCGCCGCAGGCGGCGATGACACGATCGGCC
>JANNTF010000891.1:0-5497 GCA_031403455.1 Alphaproteobacteria bacterium
CCCCCCCCCCGGGCGCCGCCCCCGCGCCCCCCCCCCCCCTGGCGGGGGGGGCCCACCCCAAAACTCCGCCGCCCCCCCTCGACGCTGGGTGGTACGGGCGCGCCCCCGCGGGCGCGCGCCCCGGGGCGGTGAGGCAGAACGCTCGATGACCGCGGTGATCGCCAATGCGCGGATGTACGCGGTGACGCCCGACGCCGAAGCGGCCTGGCGCACGCTGATCGAGCGCGTCGCGACCGAGGCCGGCGTCGCGCTGACCTACACGCCCTATCCCGCGCCGCAGCCGCTCGAGCGGCTCTGGTCGCGCGCGGATCTCGGCTGCGTCTTCATGTGCGGCTATCCGATCGCGCTGCAGCTGGCCGAGGTGGTGCCGCTCGCCGCGCCGATCCCCGCCGTCGACTGGGCTCGAGGCCGCGCGGTCTATCGCTCCGATCTCATCGTACGCGCGGATGCGCCCTATCGCCGGCTCGAAGACAGTTTCAGCGGTCGGGTCGGCTGGACCGTGGAGCATTCGCATTCCGGCTTCAACGCGCTGCGCCATCACCTGCTGCGCTACCGCACGGCCGAGGCTCCCGTTGTCTATCGCGAGACGATCGGCAACCTCGTCACCGCGCGGCGCATCCTCGACGCGGTGATCGCGGGTGAGATCGATGTCGGTCCGCTCGACGCCTATTGGCATCTGCTGCTGCGCCGTCACCGGCCCGAGCTGATCGCCAGGATCCGCGTTCTCGACACGACCGATGTCGCGCCGATGCCGGCTTTCGTCGCCGCACCGACGCTGCCCGCTGCCGCGATCGCCGGGCTCAAGACAGCTTTCGCGGCCGCATCCCGGCGCCCGTGGTTTGCACCGCTCGCCGAGCAGCTCTGCCTCGCCGGCTTCGTCAGTGTCAGCCACGACGATTACGCGACGACGCTCGATTGGGATCGCGCCGCCAAGACCGCCGGTTACGCGGTGCCCGCATGACGGCGACGGTTCACGATCGCGTACTGCCGGCAATCGAGTGGCCGACACTCGCGCTCGTGCTCGCCATCCATGGCGGCTGGCTGGTGCTCACCTGGTTCCATGCGGCGATGCCGTGGTGGCTGTTCCTCCCGCTGGCCGCCTGGCTCTCCGCGTGGTGGGGCTCGGCGCAGCATGAGATCCTCCACGGCCATCCCACGCGGCATCACGCGCTCAACACCGCGCTGGCGCTGCCGCCCTATTGGTTGTGGCTGCCCTATGCGCGCTATCGCGACACGCATCTGATCCATCACCGCGACGAGCGGCTCACCGATCCGCTCGATGATCCGGAGAGCCGATATTGGACGGCCGCGTCCTGGCACGCGCTCGGCGCGCTCGGCCGCGCGATCGTCGCGACGCAAGCGAGTCTCGCCGGACGTCTGACCATCGGGCCGCTTTGGGTGATCGGACGTTTCCTCTGCACCGAGTTCGCCCAGCTTCGCGCCGGCGATCGCGCGCTCGCCATGATCTGGCTGGCGCATGCGGCGGCGCTCGTGCCGGTACTGGCCTGGGTCTTCGTCATCTGCGGCGTTCCCGCCTGGCTCTATCTCGCCGGCTTCGTCCAGGGCGGGTTGATGCTAACGCTCATTCGCTCCTTCGCCGAGCATCGCGCGATGTCGGTCATCGGCGAGCGCACGGCCACCGTCGAGAACAGCTACGTGCTCGGCCCGCTCTTCCTGTTCAACAACCTCCATGTCGCGCATCACCGCTGGCCCGGCGTGCCGTGGTACCGGCTGCCGGCGCTCCACAGCGCACATCGCGCAGCGCTCCGCACCTGGAATGGCGGCCTCGTCTATGACGGCTATCGCGATCTGTTCCGGCGCTATCTGTTCCGTGGCCACGACACGCCGGTGCATCCGCTCGATCGGGCGCCGTGACTCGCTTCAGGCCGGCGGCGCCAGCAGCAGATCGACCAGCGCACGCGCCGATGGCCGCGTCGCGAGCGCGGCGATCTCGTCCTGGATCGCCTTGCTGCGAGAATTGCCCAGCCGCGGCGTGAGCGCGGCCTCGGCCTTGGCGATAATCTCGGCATCCGACAGCGGATCCTCTGGATCGCCGCGCGCCTCGGTCGGCGCGCTTACGAGCCGCACGCCATCGGCGAGGCCGAGCTCGACGATCGCGATACGCCGCGCCGGAAACTGCGCATCGAGATCACGATCCGTCTCGGTCACGATACGGCGCGCCATCGCCAGCGTCGCCGGATCACGCAGCCCCGTGGTCACGGTGGCGCCATCCACGACGCCATGCGCGAGCATCGCCGCGACCGGGAACGGCAAAGCGTATTGCGCCGCATCCGTGTCGGCGGGCTCACGGACATCGAGCCGCGCCGCGGCATGGAAGGTGCGGATGCGCACGCTCTCGATCGTCCGCCCGCCCGCCTGCGCGCGCAGCGTTTCGGCCGCCGCGACCGCCGGCTGCGCCCAGCGGCAGATCGGCCACGGCTTGAAATACTGCTCGAGGATCCGCCAGCGCGAGCCGAGATCGCTCCACTGCGCCGCGACGTCAGGCGCCTCGATCGTGATCGCCGGCGCGCCGGTGAAGCCGCCGCGTGCGAGCAGCGCCGCGCTCATCCCGACCTGCCCGCCATAGGTCGAGCCGTCCTTCACCATCGTCGGCCAGTCGATGCAGCGCATCATCTGGCTGCGCGGCCCGTAGAACTCCGCCGCACCGAGCGCATGGCGCGTGGTCTCGCGATCGGATCCCAGCGCGCGCGAGACGATGGCCGCGGCGGCAAGCGCGTTCCACGCACCCGATGTGTGGTAGTCGGGCGCGGTGGCATGCAGCGCGATGCCGGCGCGCAAGGCGATCTCGTAGCCGAGCGCGAGGCGGGTGAGGAACTCCGCCCCGTCGCGCGACGGCGCCATCTCGTCCTCGACCGCGAGCAGCGCCGGCAGCACGACCACGCCGGCATGGCCCTTGGTGAGTCGATGCCCGTCATGCGCGTCGTAGCTGTCGATCGTCGCGGCGCCCGCCATCGCGGCGCCCGGCAGCGACGCGCGCCGACCGTCGAAGATCATCCGCGCGCCATGCCGACCGCCGAGCTGATGCTCGGCCACGAAATCATGCACGATCCGCGACACCGGCGTGTCCCGCCCGCATGCCGCCACGCCGACGAGATCGAGCAGGCAGAGCAGCGCGCGCCGGCGTACCGCCGCCGGGATGTCGCTCAGCGCCAGCGAATGGATGAACGCAAACGGATCAGACATCTCTTCTCCCTGCTTCAAATGGCACCCTCCGAAGGAAGCATTGACCCTCATCTGTGGCACCATATGCTGCCGATCGTAGCAATTGTGCGGGCAGCATCGCCATGAAGCAGAGATCCACGCGGACCGCGCAGATCAGTGTCCGCCTCGCGGAAGCGACGCGTAGGCGTCTCGATCGATTTGCCGATCGATCAGGGCGCAAGCGAGGGGCGATAGCGGCCGAAGCGATTGACCATTACCTGAATTGGCGGATTCCGCAGCAGCGGGATCTCGCACACGGCTTGCGTGAAGCCGACGCCGGAGACCTGGTCGAGCAGGCCGAGATGGCGGCCTGGATGAAGAAACGAATGACCCGACTCAAGCAGAAGATCAAAAAGGATGCGGGTCAGGTGGACTCCCCACGCTCGCGATCAGTTGCAATCGATCGTGACTTACGTTGAGCGCGAGAACCCCGCAGCGGCGCATGCGCTGCTCCAGGAGACGCTCCAGAAGACCGATCGTCTACCGCGTTCGACCCGACCAGATCGAGATCCTCCAGGTCTGGCACGTCGCCTGGGATCGGCGTCGATAGAATCAATCCGCCGGATCACCCAATGCGCGTGCGCTCCAGGACCGCCTCGTCGAGCGCGTAGCCCAGACCCGGCTCCTCACCGAGCACAATATTGCCCTCGGCATCGATGTCGAGCGGCGCGGCCATCATGAAGTCGCGGCGCTCGATTCCCCATTCGGGCGGGTCGAAGGGAAACTCGATGAACGGCGAGTCCGCGACGCCGGCGGCGAGATGCGCGTTGGCGACCACACCCATGCCGTTGGTCCAGGTATGCGGCGTGAAGATCAGGTTGTGCTCCTGCGCCATCGCCGCGACGCGGCGCAAGCCGGTGATGCCACCGACCAGCGCCGCGTCGGGCTGCAGCACGTCGAGGCAGCCTTGCGTGATGAGATCACGGAACTCGTAGAGCTCGCGCGTCATCTCGCCGCCGGCGATGCGCACATCGACCATCTCGCGCAAGCGCCGCATGCCCTCGCGATCGCCGCGATGCAGCGGCTCTTCCATCCAGTACACGCCGAGCGTCTCGAGCGCGCGCGCGACGGGAATCGCATCCTTGAGCGACCACGGCGGATAGGCGTCGCCCGACATGCGCCAGCCCTGATTGCAATCGACCATCAGCTCGAGCTTGGTCCCGATGCGCGCACGCACCGCTTCGAGCGCCTTGATGTCGGCGCGCCAATCGCCGCGATGGAAGCGGATCTTCAGCGCCTTGAAGCCGCGCGCGAGATAGGCCTCGGCGGCATCGGCGAGCGCGGCCGGCGCGCGCAGGGTGCCCGACGAGGCATAGGTGGGAAGCTTCGGGTTGAGTCCGCCGAGCAGACGCCAGACCGGCTGGCCCGCGAGCTTGCCGGCGAGGTCCCAGAGCGCGAGGTCGAGCGGCCAGCAGCGTCCCCAATGGAACTGGATGTTGTTGAGCAGTCGCCAGTGGCGCTCGATGGCCAGCGCATCTTCGCCGATGAACAGGCGCTCATGCCCGGCGAACCCAATCATCATGTCGCCCGACGCGACACCGGTCAGACCCGAATCCGAATGGACCCGCACGATGGTCGCGTCGAAGGATGTTCGCGGCCGCGTGTCCCAGCTCGCGTGAAACGGCGGATCGAGGTCGAGCCGGTGATGACTGATCTCGATGCCGGTGATCTTGACTGCCGCCATTCTGGCCCCCGCCCCGATCGGGTTCGCGTGACTGCGCGCCCGAAACTGCCTGGTTATCGCCTCGCGTTCGCAGCGCGACAAGCGAGATGCCGGGCCTCTGGCGGGCGTTCCTCTCGGATGCTAGAGGCAGCGCCGTCATGACGCCCATCGCCTCGCCGTGCATCAATGTCTGCGTGCTCGATTCGCGCACGGATCTCTGCATCGGCTGCGGCCGGCGCCGCGCCGAGATCGCCGGCTGGCGCGGCTATGACGATGCCGAGCGCAGCCGGGTCAAGGCCGAATTGCCGGAGCGGCTGCGCCAGATGACGAGCCGCGCCGTGCGCGGACGGCCCAAGCGCGTGGTGTCGCCGCCAGCCGAGACCGGCTAGATTTCGCCGCGGGCAAATCGGGGAACAGCAACACATGAAGGCACACACAAGGCCGTGGTCATCGGCGGCGGCGTCGTCGGCGCCAGCGTGCTCTATCATCTGACCAAGGTGGGTTGGCGCGATGTGATGCTGATCGAGCGCTCCGAACTCACCTCGGGCTCGACCTGGCATGCGGCTGGCGGCATGCACACGATCAACGGCGATCCCAACATCGCCAAGCTGC
>JANNTF010000892.1:0-1667 GCA_031403455.1 Alphaproteobacteria bacterium
GCGTAGGCCTGCTCGTCCTCGCCTTCACGCTCGTGCAGCTCGGCGTCGCGTTCTTCACCGGTCAGGCGCAGGCCAGATCCGATTCACGACTGCGCGCGGCAGAGAGCGATCTGGAGATGGCGTCGCCCGCGTCGCGCGCCGCTCATGCGGCCGCACTCGACGCGGCCGAGTTTCAGCGTGGCCGCGCGCGCCATAGCCTGGCCATGCTCTCGCGCCTCTCCTACGCCGCGACTCTCGGCGTCGGCAGCCTCGACATGATCAACGCCGCGATGACGCCGGGCGGATTGATCGCGACGCTCATGATCCTGCGCCAGCTGCAGCAGCTCGTCGAAGCCGCCGTGCAGACATGGCTGCGCGCGGTCGAGCTAGCGCCGCGCGAGGCGCCGCGCCACGCAGCCGCATCGCCGCTGCGCGCGGCATGATCGACGGCCCGGCCGCCGCGACGCTGCGCAAAGCACAGCTTGGTGTCGCTGGGGGCGCCTGCGCATTTCTCCTCGCCCTCGTGGTCTGGGCCCTGCTCGGCGAAGTCGATGTGATCGCGACCGGCGAAGGCCGCATCATCCCGACCGCACGCGTCAAGCGCGTCCAGCCGGTCGAGCCCGGCCGGATCGTCGCGATCCATGTCGACGACGGCGATCGCGTGCGCAGCGGCGACGTGCTCGTGGAGCTCGATGCGAGCCTGCGTCGCGCCGACCGCGATCGCCTGGCCAATACCCTGGCCGCCGCGCAGGCCGAGAGCGCCCGACTGCTTGCCATCACCGCGCGGAGCTTGGCGGCTTTCACGCCGCCATCGACGCTCGATCGCGATCTCGTCGCGGCCCATCTTCGCTTGCTCAGTAGTGAGCTCGACGTCCACGACGCCGAACTCGCCGGCCTCGATGCCACGCTGCTGCGCCAGCGCGCGCAGCTCGACGGCGTGAACGCCAGCATCGAGCGGCTCGCGCTCACCCTGCCTTTGCTCGCCGAGCGCGCCGTGGCGCGCCATCTCCTCGCGCAACGCGGCCATGGCTCGCGGCTCGCCTGGCTCGAACTCGAGCA
Organism: Alphaproteobacteria bacterium; assembly: GCA_031403455.1. GTDB lineage: Bacteria > Pseudomonadota > Alphaproteobacteria > CACIAM-22H2 > CACIAM-22H2 > CAIOSQ01. Next base: position 1,039 of record JANNTF010000892.1, read on the forward strand.
GCTGCGCATCGAGCGGGCGCAGGATCTCGCGATCCAGCACGCGCGCCGCGCCGAGCTCGCCGCCGAGCTGGACGCGGTCACCGAGCAGCGCCGGCGCGTGGATGCCGAGTTCGAGCGCCGCGCCCGCGCGCGCCTCGTCGAAGCCCAACGGCTGGTGATCAGCCTGGCGCAGGAATTCGCCAAGGCCGAGCAGCAGCTCGGTTACCAGCGTCTCGTCGCCCCGATCGACGGCACGGTGCATCAGCGCGTCGTGCATACGCTCGGCGGCGTGGTCGGCGCGGGCGAGACCTTGATGCTGATCGTTCCCGAAGCGCCCGCGCTTGAGATCGAGGCGCTGGTGCCCAATCGCGACGCCGGCTTCATCGCCATCGGCCAGATCGCCCAGATCAAGCTCGAGGCATTTCCCTTCACGATCTACGGCACGATCGAAGGCCGCGTGCGCGACATCGCCCGCGATGCGATCGAGGACGCGCGTCTGGGTCCGAGCTATCCCGTCCGTATCGAATTGCTGCAGTCGCAGCTGCGGGTCGACACGCGGCGGCTCGCGCTGAGCGTCGGCATGCGCGTCACCGCCGACATCGTCACCGAGCGTCGCAACGTCGCCGCGGTGTTGCTCTCGCCCCTGGTGC
>JANNTF010000893.1:0-1429 GCA_031403455.1 Alphaproteobacteria bacterium
GAGCGCGCGCTTGGAGATGAACAGCGTGTTGGTGCGATAGATCTGCAGCGGCAGCGCCGCCCATTTACCGCCGGGCTTGTGCAGCCGCGCGAGATCGGGCGCCACCACCTTCTCGTAGCCGGCGGCGGCGACGGTCGCGTCCAGGTTCACGGTCGGCGCGATCTTCGACCAGGCCGCGATCTCCGGCCCCTTGAGCTGCGAGCAGGCCGGCGGATCGCCCGCCATGATCTGCGCGCGCAGCTTGTTCATCATGTCGGTCGTGAAGCCCGGCACCGGGGAGTGCTGCCACACCCCGCCGCGCTCCTCGAACTTCTTGCCGAGCGCGGCGATCGCGGCGCCGTCGCTCCCGGCAGACCATTGCGAGATGGCGGTGAGCCGCGGCTTCACGCCTTGGGCGCGGCCAAGCCTGGGCGCTGCGACGAGACCGGCTGCAGCGCCGGCCAGAATTGTGCGACGACGAATGGTGGTCATGGTGTTTCCTCCGGTTCTTGTGTTTTTGATTGATCGGCATCGTACAGGCGGGCTTCGCTCGAGGCATCAACGTTTCGAAGGCGCATGCTGGCGCGTTGCTCCCACCCCAACCCTCCCCCACTCGCTGCGCTCGGGGGAGGGGGCATATCGCTCTCGGCACAATCCAGACTCCCTCCTCCGGATCGGTTTTCCCCAGTTGCGTCCGGTTTTCGGATCACGCAACGCTGCGCCTCGCAAAGCACGAGGAAGCCTGCACCATGGCACTGATCCCACCCGTCGCCGAACTCGTCGCCAATGCCAGCGAGAAATTCGAGCGGGCCCGCAACATGCCGCCGAGCGTCTATACGAGCCCGGCTTTTCTCGAGCGCGAATTGCAGGACGTCTTCGCGCGCGAGTGGATCTCGGTCGGTCGCGCGAGCGCGCTCTCGAAGCCGGGCGACTACGTGACCTACGAGCTCGCAGGACAACCGATCCTCGTCATCCGCGACAACGATGGAAGGCTGCGCGCCCTATCGAATGTGTGCCTCCATCGCATGTCGACCCTGCTCGAGGGCAGCGGCAACCGGCGCGCAATCACCTGCCCCTATCACGGCTGGACCTATGGTCTCGACGGCACCCTGCGCTCAGCCCCCGCGATGAAGCAGAACGCGGCCTTCTGCACGGAGCACTACCGGCTGCCGGAGCTGCGCTGCGAGGAATGGCTCGGCTGGATCATGGTGTCGCTCGACAAGGACAGCGAGCCGGTGGCCGCGCGGCTCGCCGAGGTGCAAGGCCTGATCGACGATTACGGCATGGAGAACTATACCGAGACGTTCCGCGAGACCCATGTCTGGAATACCAATTCGAAGATTCTCGCTGAGAATTTCATGGAGAGCTATCACCTGCCGGTGTGTCATGCCGGCACCATCGGCAAGCTCTCCAAAGGCAGCCTGCATAAATAACGGCTGCAATCAAGTCG
>JANNTF010000894.1:0-2569 GCA_031403455.1 Alphaproteobacteria bacterium
CCTTCTGGTCGATCAATTCCTGTAATTTGTTTTCTACAAACGGTAGTTGTCGTATGTATGGAATGTTTATTATCATATTTGTCGTCAAAGAAATCGGACGTAGTCCCTTCATCATTATAATTGTAGCCATCATCATCATCATCATCAAAATCATCAATGTGATCAAAATGTCCGATTCGGGGCTGTCTTCATTCGACGAATGTGTTTGATCTCGATGTTGATGTGGACTTTTCGACGTGAACGTCGATGGTGTAATTGTGGTAGTAGCAGCAAGGTACACTGATGATTCTTTTCGCGTTGTATTCAACGTTCAGCGCTGTCCATCATTCGATCGCGGGATCGAGCGCATAGACCTCGCCGCTGAAGCTGCGTCCAGGCTGGGCGTCGACGGCGATCTCCACGCGCTGACCGGGCCGTACGACGGGCAAGAACAGCTCGGGCACACGGAAATCGACCTTCAGGAGATCGATCTGCTCGAGGTTCACGATCTCCTGGCCGGCCGAGGCGAAATCGCCGATCGAGACTTTGCGCAAGCCCACCACCCCGTCGAAGGGCGCGACGAGCTGGAACTTCTCGAGCCGCGCCTTGCGCAACTCCACGCTCGCTTGCGCCGTGCGGATCTGCATCTGCGCTTCGTCGAGGGCGCGCTGGGTGCCGGCGCCGCGGCGCTCGAGCTCGGTGGCGCGTGCGTAATTCGTGCGTGACAGCGAGGCCTGCGCCTCCGCCTGGGCGAGCTCGGCGCGCTCGACCGACGCGTCGAGCTTGACCAGGATCTGGCCCCGGGTGACGCGCTGTCCTTCCTGGAAATCGAACGCGGTGATGCGGCCGGGCACCTCGGGCCGCACCACGATCGATTCATTCGAGCGCAGCGTGCCGATGGCCTGGATCTGTCGTTGCGCGGTCGCGATTTTCACCGGCGCGGCCTCGACCGGCATCGCGAACCCGGCGGGCGGCCCGGCCCGGCCCGGCCCCTGGGCCTGAAGCTGCTGCGGCACCATCACGTAGGTCCAGTAGCTCCATCCCCCGGCGAGGGCGGCGGCGAGGACGATCACAATGGCAAGGAAAGAGCGCAGCATCGACTTCGGCTCCGAGGGGCGTGGGTGTCGCGCGGCGGCGCCGGCGTTGTTGCAGTGCACTGTAACGGAAATTACATCGTCAGCTCAAGGCCAGTTAACACCTTGGACTGGCGGACTCATGGGCCGTGTCCCGCAGCTGCGGCAGAAAAGCGAAGCGCCGCTTGAGGTCGCCCGGCCGGGAACATATGGTGCGCCGCTCTCTTGGCACCCCCAGACATGACCGAACTCTCCCGTATCCGCAATTTCGCGATCATCGCGCATATCGATCACGGCAAGTCGACGCTTGCCGACCGTCTCATCCAATTCTGTGGGGCGGTGGAGAAGCGTGATTTCCGCGACCAGATGCTCGATTCGATGGACATCGAGCGTGAGCGCGGGATCACGATCAAGGCGCAGACCGTGCGCCTGGACTACAAGGCCAAGGATGGCAAGGACTACGTCCTCAACCTGATGGATACGCCGGGCCACGTGGATTTCGCCTACGAGGTCAGCCGCAGCCTGGCCGCCTGCGAGGGATCGATCCTGGTGGTCGATGCCTCGCAGGGCGTCGAGGCGCAGACTCTCGCGAATGTCTATCAGGCGATCGAGAACCACCACGAGATCGTCCCGGTCCTCAACAAGATCGACCTGCCCGCGGCCGATGCCCCGCGCGTCAAGCAGCAGATCGAGGATGTCATCGGCATCGATGCCTCCGGCGCGGTCGAGGTCTCGGCCAAGACCGGTCTAACATCGTCGCCGTGCTCGAAGCCCTCGTCGAGCGCCTTCCCGCGCCGACGGGCGATGTGACGGCGCCGCTCAAGGCGCTGCTCGTCGATTCCTGGTACGACGCCTATCTCGGCGTCGTCGTTCTCATCCGCGTCAAGGATGGCAAGGTCGCCAAGGGCCAGAAGATCCGCATGATGGCGGCCGCGGCGACCTACGAGATCGATCATGTCGGCGTCTTCACGCCCAAGCCAAAGGACGTCGCCGAGCTCGGTCCGGGCGAGGTCGGCTTCATCACCGCCGGCATCAAGGCCGTCGCCGATGTGAAAGTCGGCGATACGATCACCGACGAGAAGCGCCAGGCGACGACGGCACTGCCCGGCTTCAAGCCGACCCTGCCGGTGGTTTTCTGCGGCCTGTTCCCGACCGACCCCACGGAATTCGAGCGGCTGCGCGAGTCGCTCGCGCGGCTGCGGCTGAACGACGCGTCGTTCGTCTACGAGCCGGAAAGCTCGACGGCGCTGGGCTTCGGCTTTCGTTGCGGTTTCCTCGGATTGCTCCATCTGGAGATCGTGCAGGAGCGGCTGGAGCGCGAATTCAATCTCGACCTGATCGCGACCGCGCCCTCGGTCGTCTACAAGGTCCATCTCAACGACGGCAGCGTCGTCGATGTGTACAACCCGGCCGACCTGCCCGATCCGGTGCGCATCGATCACATCGAGGAGCCGTGGATCAAGGCGACGATCTTCGTGCCCGACGATTATCTCGGCGCCGTGCTCAAGCTCTGCGAG
>JANNTF010000895.1:0-3222 GCA_031403455.1 Alphaproteobacteria bacterium
GCAACCCGCCCGCCTGCTCGCAGCTGAAGGGGCCCGAGATCAACGCCTGGTCGCGCATCGCCCCCACCGTCAACCTGAACGACGTGGTGCGCGAGGCGGGCTACGAGGCGGTGGTGGCGCCCGATCTGGCCCGCCTGCACAAGCCTGGCGGCAACTGGGCGGCGCTGCCGCTGCAGGTCTATCGCACCAACACGCTGTTCATCTCCAAGCGCGCGCTCGACAAGGCCAAGTCGGACAAGATCCCGACGACTTGGGCCGAGTTCAACACGCTGGCCGAAAAGATGAAGGCCGGCGGCGTCACCCATCCGCTCGCCAATGGCGGCACGCGCGCCGATGACGGGCAGAAATTCGAGGTGGTCCTGGCTGGGCTGAGCCCCGCCGCCTATCGCGCCTCGATGATGGAGCTGGACGCGAAGGCGCTCGCGGGACCGGAGATGCGCGCCACCTTCGCGCAGCTGCGCAAGATCGCGGATTGGATGGATCCCAACACGGCGGCGCAGCACTACTCGGTGTATCTGCAGAAATTCGTCGCCGGCGACATGGGCATGATGATCCAGGGCGGCTGGGCGCAGGGCGTGCTGCTGAGCGCCGGCTTCAAGCTGGACGATTTCATCATCGCCCCAGGCCCGACCGAAAACGGCAAGCCAGTCTTCGTCCTCAATGCCGACGCGTTCATCTTCTGGCAGCGCAAGGAGCCGGATCTCCAGGCCGGTCAGAAGCTGATGGCCGAGCTGGTGATGCAGCCCGAGATCCAGACCATGTATTCGCAGATCACCGGCTCCATCCCGGTGCGCACGGACGTGGACCTCTCGGGCCCCGCCTGGTCCAATGGCCAGCGCGAAGCCGCGCGCACGCTGAAGGAATCGGTGGCGGTCAATCAGGTCGTGCTCAGCCTCGCGCACAACATGGCGCAGGAGAACGGCATGACCGCGGCGATGATCGACGTGATCACCGAGTTCGTGAAGAACCGCACGATCACCACCGACCAGGCCGTGAAGCGCCTCGCCGAAGCGGTCGAAGGCGCGCGTTGAACCCAGCCGCGCGCGGCGTCGCGGCCGCCGGCTCGCCGCGTCCCGCCTTCCTGGCGGGATTGCGGCGGCTGCCGGAATTCGTGGTGATCTGGGTTCCGCTGCTGCTGTCGGCGGGGCATGTCGTGCTGTTCACGGCGTGGACGACCTGGCTGTCCTTCACGCCGTCTACCCTGATGCCGGTCGATGGCTGGGTCGGCTTGCGCAACTACACCAGCGTGCTGGGCACGCGGAACTGGAAGATCGCCTTCGACAATTTGCTGCTGTTCGGCTGCGGCTTCGTCGTGCTCACGATGCTGGTCGGGCTCGCACTCGCGATCCTGCTCGACCAGCGCATCCGCGGCGAGAACGTGCTGCGCTCGATCTTCCTCTACCCCCTCGCCGTCTCCTTCGTGGTGACCGGCACGGTGTGGTCCTGGCTGCTGAACCCCGGCATGGGCGTGCAGAAGCTGGTCAACGGCTGGGGCTGGACGAGCTTCCGCTTCGACTGGCTGATCGATCGCGACATGGCGATCTGGACGATTGTGATCGCCGGCATCTGGCAGGCCTCGGGTTTCGCCATGGCGCTATTCCTCGCCGGGCTGCGCTCGGTCGAACCCGATCTGATCAAGGCGGCGCAGATCGACGGCGCGGGACCGGTGCGCATGTACCTGCGCGTGATCCTGCCGACGCTGTGGCCGATCATGGTCGCCGTCCTCGTCATCCTGCTGCAGATGGCGATCACGGCCTTCGATCTGGTGCGCGCGCTGACCGGCGGAGGCCCAGGCATCGCGACGCAGCTGCCGGCGCTGGTCGTCTACGACTTCATGTTCCAGCGCGGCCAGCTCGGCCGCGGCGCCGCGGCGGCGGTGCTGATGCTGTTGACCCTGCTCTTCGTGCTGGGACCGTACGGCGTGTGGAAATTCGTCCAGCGGAGGCGCGACGCCCGTGCCTGACGCGAGTGCGGCCTGGGGCCGCATCCTCATCCACGCCGTCGTGTGGCTGCTCGGCGCGGCCTATCTCGTGCCGCTGATCGTCGTGGTGCTGAACTCGCTGCGCACGGCGCAGGAAATCGCGCAGACCTCGATGATCGGCTGGCCGACAATCTGGGCGTTCGAGAACTACGCCGTCGCCTGGTCGCAATTCTGCGTCGCGCAGACCTGCGCAGGCATCCGGCCCTACATGTGGAACTCGGCCGCGGTCACCCTTCCCGCGACGGTGATCTCGACGCTGCTCGGCGCGATCGCGGGTTACGCGATCTCGCTCTGGCGGTTCCGCGGCGACAATCTGATCTTCGCCATCGTGACGCTCGGCGTGTTCCTGCCCCAGCAGATGCGGCTGATCCCGTGGACGATCGTGCTGCGCGATGTCGGACTGACCAACACCCTCGTCGGCCTGATCATGATCCATACGATCCAGGGCCTGAGCTTCACCACGCTGTTCTGCCGCAACTACTACGTCGCGATCCCGCAGGACCTGATGAAGGCGGCGCGCATCGACGGGGCGGGGTTCTTCCGCATCTTCTGGCGCATCGTGCTGCCGCTCTCGCCGCCGATCCTGATCGTGACGGTGATCTGGCAGTTCACGCATATCTGGAACGAGTTCCTCTACGGCGTGACCTTCACGACCGGCGAGCAGCAGCCGGTGACGGCCGCACTGATCGGGCTCACCGCCTCGATCGCCGACGTGCCGCAGCATGGCGTCCAGAGCGCCGCCGTCGTGGTGGCGGCGCTGCCCACGCTGCTCGTCTATCTGTTTGGCGGACGGTATTTCGTGCGCGGCCTGACCGCCGGCGCCGTGAAGTAGGAGCCAGTTCCCCCATGTCGGCGCTGATCATCCGCGATCTTTCCAAGCGCTTCGGCGCGACGGCCGTGCTCAAGGGCATCGACATGGAGATCGAGAGCGGCGAGTTCACCGTTCTGGTGGGCCCGTCCGGCTGCGGCAAGTCCACGCTGCTCAACATCATCGCCGGGCTGGAGAAGCCCTCCGGCGGAACAGTGGAGATCGGCGGCCGAGTCGTGAACGACGTGGCGCCCAAGGACCGCGACATCGCCATGGTGTTCCAGTCCTACGCGCTCTACCCGTCGATGACGGTGCGGCAGAACATCACCTTCGGCATGGAATGCCGCAATGTGCCCAAGCCCGAGCGTACGGCGGCGGTGACGCGCGTGGCGGCGCTGCTGCAGATCGAGGCCCTGCTCGACCGCAAGCCCTC
>JANNTF010000896.1:0-4170 GCA_031403455.1 Alphaproteobacteria bacterium
GAACTTCAGGCGTGGCGCTCGACGTGGCGAAAAGCGATGTCGCATCATCCTGCACCGCTGCAACTGTGGCCCCCGCCGCGGACCCGGTGGCGAGCGCGACGGCCGTCTCGATCACGCTCTTCCCGGTCGCCTGTTCGAAGATCGCATTGAAGGCCGCGCTGACGAGGCCCACCGGGCCGCCATACAGCAGGCCGCCAAGGATCTTGGCGGCGGGATGTGGTTCGTCACCGGTGATGTGGCGGTAGAGCGGCCCGATGATCGGCAGATGCTGGGCCGGATTGATGATCGCGAGGAGATCGCTGAATTTCGGCGTCGGCGAATTTGTCGGCGTTTCCGGCCCCACCACGCTCGACACTTCGAGCCGTCCGCCATCGTTCACGAGCGGCCGGATGGGTTGGGTCAGATAGCCCGGAGTGGCGGTGGCGGTTTCCATCTCCAAAGAGCAAAGCAAACGCGAGGCCAGATCGGAGTTCACTTGCTTCCAATGGCTTAGGTCCTTCGTGCAGACGCGCGCGGCAGTTTCGCACCTGCAGTTTCTGCCCAGTGCGCCCTTGGCTCTGCGCCGCATCGGCGTGCTACAACGCCAAGATCATGAGCGGCGCCAAGCGCATCCTCCTCGTTGATGACGACCAGCAATTGCGTCAGGCCCTGGCCGAGCAACTTGTCGGCGACTACACGACCGTGGAAGTGTCGACCGGCGCGGATGGAGTCGCCGCCGGCAAGAACGGGCATTTCGATGCGATCCTGCTGGATGTCGGCCTGCCCGACATGGATGGGCGCGACGTTTGTCGTCAGCTGCGCGCCGCGGGCGTCACAGCGCCGGTGATCATGCTGACGGGCGCGGCCACCGAGAGCGACACCGTCGCCGGGCTTGATGCCGGCGCCAATGACTACATCGCCAAGCCGTTCCGCCTCGGCGAATTGCTCGCGCGGCTGCGTGCGCAACTGCGCCAGCACGAGGCGTCCGAGGATGCCGAGTTCGTCATCGGCCCGTATCTCTTCCAGCCCGCCCACAAGCTGCTGGTCGACGCGACAACGCGCAAGAAGATCCGCCTCACCGAGAAGGAAGCCGCGATCCTGCGCTACCTTTACCGGGCAGGCTCGGAACCGGTCTCGCGCGAGATCCTGCTCGGCGAAGTCTGGGGCTACAATGCGGGCGTCAACACCCATACGCTCGAGACCCATATCTATCGCCTGCGTCAGAAGATGGAGCGCGATCCCGCGGCGGCGCTGCTGGTGACGTCCGCCGGCGGTTATCGGCTCGCGCGCTAGAAGCGAGCCACATCATGGCCGGGCTCTCTGTCACTTTCTGGGGTGTGCGCGGCTCGATCGCCTGCCCCGGTTCCGACACCATGCGCTACGGCGGCAACACCGCCTGCCTCGAGATCCGCGTCGGCGGCCGACTCGTCATCCTCGATGGCGGCACCGGCCTGCGGCGCCTGGGCCTGAAACTCGATGCCGCGGGCCAGGTCGATGGCGACATCCTGTTCACGCACACGCATTTCGATCATATCTGCGGCCTGCCGTTCTTCAGCTCAGCCTACGAGACCACCAACCGGTTCCGGCTCTGGGCCGGGCATCTCCTGCCCAATCACACGCTGCATTACGTGCTGTCGGAGATGATGCGCGAACCGCTATTTCCGATTCCGATGACGGTGTTCGGCGCGGAGCTGAAGTTCAACGATTTTCGCGCCGGTGAGATCCTCGATCTCGGCGCCGGTCTGCGGGTCAAGACGGCACGGCTCAACCACCCCAACGGCGCGACGGGCTATCGCATCGAGCATGGCGGGAAGTCGATCTGCTACGTGACGGATACCGAGCACATACCCGGCAAGCCCGACGAGAATGTGCTCGCGCTGATCAAGGGCGCCGATCTCGTCGTCTATGATTGCACCTACACCGACTTGCAGTTCGCCAAGCATGTCGGCTGGGGCCACTCGACCTGGGAAGAGGGCGTGCGGCTCTGCGACACGGCGGGCGCCCGGCGCCTCGCGATCTTCCATCATGATCCCGGCAACGACGACGCGACCATGGACATGATCGCGGCCGCCGCCGATGCGCGCCGGCCCGGCACGATCGTCGCCGTCGAGGGCATGACGCTCACGCCTTGACCCGATTCCCGTGACTCGCGCGCTTCGCCGTTTCGGCCTGGGCCTCGCCACGCTGGTGGGGACGCCGCGCGGCTGGTTCATTCCCCATCGCTACGCCGGCAATGCGGTGCCGCCGCCGAGCTATCCCGCGCTCGAGCCGAGCTTTGCGGATGCGGACATGCGGGCGCTGCTGCACGACGCCGATGGATACGCCGCGGATTTCGCGCGTTTCGGCGGGACGCCGCCGGCGCCGCGCTTCGAGCAGGATTGGTTTCCGCGCCTCGATGCGGTGATCGCCTACACGCTGGTGCGCCGGCTGGCGCCAGCGCGGATCGTCGAGATCGGCTCCGGCCACTCGACGCGTGTGCTCGCCCGCGCGATCGCCGATGGCGGACTCTCCACGCAGCTGACCGCGATCGATCCGGCGCCGCGCGCCGATCTGGCCGGCCTGGCGATCGACATCATCCGCGCGCCGATCCAGCTTGCGCCGCCGACGTCGCTCAGCGCGGGCGATTTCCTGTTCATCGATTCGAGCCATGTACTGATGCCCGGCAGCGATGTCGATCTGCTGTTCAACCAGCTCATGCCGCGACTGCCTTCAGGCGTGCGCGTGCATGTCCACGACGTGTTCCTGCCCGATGCCTATCCGGAATCGTGGCGCTGGCGCGGCTACAACGAGCAGAACGCGCTGATCGGCATGTTGGCCGGCGGTGCGTGGCGCATCCTCTGGGCGTCGCGCTATGTCGCGACGCGCAAGCCCGAGTGGGTGAGCGGCAGCTTTGTGGCGAAACTGCCGCTGCCCGCGGGAGCGTTCGAGCCGGTTCGGCGAGGGCCTGACCGAGGACGCCACGCTGCGCGACGCGCTGAACGATAGACTGCGCGCGCTCGTCGTCGATCTCGCGGCGCGCCATGGGCAGGACGTTTCGCGTCTCGTCTCCGAAACCATCCGCGCGTGGGACGCCGATACGGTGGTGAAGAAGCTTGAGCACAACGTCGGGCGCGATTTGCAGTTCATCCGGCTGAACGGCACCATCATCGGCGGGCTCGTGGGCCTCGTGCTGCACGCGGGCGCGCAGTTCCTGCCCTGATCTACGCGTCCTCCAGCGCGGCAAGCTTCTTGGCCTGATCCTCCGCGAGCAGTGCTTCGATCACTTCATCCAGCGCATTGCCGGCGATCACTTCCGGCAGGTTGTAGAGCGTCAGGTTGATGCGGTGATCGGTGACGCGCCCTTGCGGGAAGTTGTAGGTGCGGATGCGTTCGCTGCGATCGCCGGAGCCCACCTGTTCGGAGCGGTCGGCGGCGCGCTCACGGTCCAGCTTCTCGCGCTGCTGATCATAGAGCCGCGCGGCGAGCACCTTCATCGCGCGGGCGCGGTTCTGATGCTGCGACTTCTCGCTCGATGTCACCACGATGCCGGACGGCATGTGCGTGATGCGGACGGCGGAGTCGGTCTTGTTCACGTGCTGGCCGCCGGCGCCGGACGAGCGGAACGTGTCGATCCGGATGTCGGCGTCCTTGATCTCGATGTCGACGTGCTCGACTTCCGGCAGCACCGCCACCGTTGCAGCGCTCGTGTGCGTGCGGCCGCCGCTTTCGGTTTCCGGCACCCGCTGCACCCGATGCACGCCGCTTTCAAACCGCAGCCGCCCGAACACGCCCTCGCCGGTCACACTCGCCACGATCTCGCGATAGCCGCCGAGTTCGCTTTCGCTCATGTCCTCGATCTCGACCTTCCACCCGTGCAGCGCCGCATAGCGGGCGTACATCCTGAACAGGTCGCCCGCGAACAGCGCCGCTTCCTCGCCGCCCGTGCCAGCGCGGATTTCCAGAATGGCCGACGCCTTTTCCGCCTCGTCCTTCGGCAGCAGCATGAGCTGTGCGGCGCGTTCCAGATCCGGCAGCCGCGCCCGCAGTGCGCCGAGTTCCTCCTTCGCCATCGCGCCCATTTCGGGATCGGCGGCGAGCGCTTCGAGATCCTCGATCTCGCGGCGCGCATCGGCGAGCGTCCGCATGGTGGCCGCGACCGGCTCCAGTTCAGCGCGCTCCTTGGAGAGCTTCACGATTTCCGTTGAGTCCATC
>JANNTF010000897.1:0-7273 GCA_031403455.1 Alphaproteobacteria bacterium
GTCCCGACACCCGCCGTGAATTGCGGCGTGCGATAGCGCTTCGTCAGCGGCACCATGGCCAGCGCGCAGGGGCTGTTCATCGCGCCGAGGATGGCGACGACGTTGTCCTTGGTGATCAGCTTGACCGTCGCGTTGACGGATTGATCGCAATTGCTCGCATCGTCCTCGGAGACGAGTTCGATCTTGTAGGCGCCGCCCGCGGCGTTGATCTCCTTGGCGCGCATCTCGGCGCCCGTGAGCTGGCTCTGACCGACGGCGGCAAAGGCGCCCGTCAGCGGCCCGACCACGCCGATCTTGATGACCTGCTGCGCCGCCGCGCCATCGGCGGCGAGCGCCAAGGCCAGGACGACTCCGCCTGCGACAAACCGCTTCATGACAATGCTCCCTTGTGCGCCCGCGCTCTCGCTGCGGCTGATGAACGACTATAAGCAGGCGGCGCGCGATGAGTCACGTTCGGCCATTTTTGGTTTTGCTAGGTGGCTGGTGATGACCCGACCTAATCTCCGTCCCTCCGTGAACGGAACGTGCAGACGGCGAGATGATCAGGATCGGTGTCGATATCGGCGGCACCTTCACCGACTTCGTACTGGTCGGCGAAGGTGTCCGCGGTCTCGTCTTTCATAAACAGCTGACGACTCCGGCGGATCCGTCCGCCGCCGTGCTCGAAGGCGTCGCGACATTGCTCGCGCGTCAGGGCCTGACACTCGCCGCCGTCGACGAGATCGTTCATGGCACGACCCTGGTCACCAATGCGGTGATCGAGCGACGCGGCGCGCGCACCGGCATGCTGGTCACCCGCGGCTTTGCCGACGCGCTCGAGATGGGGCTGGAACAGCGCTACGAGCTTTTCGACCTGCGGCTGCAATTCGCCGCGCCGGTCGTGAGCCGCCAGCAGCGCGCGGAGATCACGGAACGCGTGCATGCCGACGGCTCGATCGAGATCGCCCTCGACGCCGCGGAAGTGCGAATCCGCGTTGGCGAGCTGCTGTCGTCGCAGCGCATCGAGGCCGTCGCGATCTGCTTCCTGCACAGCTACGCGAATGGCGCCCACGAGGCTGCGGCACGGCAGGTGATCGCAGAGAGTTTTCCTGAACTGTTCGTCTCGACCTCCGCCGACATCGCGCCGCACATGCGCGAGTTCGAGCGCTGGACCACGACAACCGTCAATGCCTACACGCAGCCCGGCTTCCATCGCTATCTCGACCGGCTCGAGCGCGGCCTGGCGGCGGATGGCTTTGCCGGCCGCTTCCTGATGATGTCGTCGAGTGGCGGCGTGGTGACGACCGAGACGGCGCGGCGCTACCCGGTGCGCATGCTCGAATCCGGCCCCGCCGCGGGCGTGCTGATGTCGGCCGAGCACGGCCGCCGCCTCGCGATCGGCGATCTCCTCGCCTTCGATCTCGGCGGGACGACGGCCAAGGGGTCGATCGTGCGCGACGGCAAGCCGGTCAAGAAATACGCGATGGAAGTCGCGCGTTGCTATCAGCACAAGCGCGGCAGCGGTCTCAGCCTCAAGCTGCCGGTCGTCGACATGACGGAGATCGGCGCCGGCGGCGGCAGCATCGCGGCGGTCGACGAACGCGGGCTGTTGCGCGTCGGTCCGCATTCCAGCGGCGCCGATCCCGGTCCGGCCTGCTACGGGCGCGGCGGCGAACAGCCGACACTGACCGATGCCAATCTTCTGCTCGGCTATCTCGATCCCGGCTACTTCCTGGGCGGCGCCATGCGACTCGACGTCGCGCGCGCCGAAGCCGCGATCACGACGCAGGTCGCCCGCAAGCTCGATGTCGACGTGCTGCGCGCCGCCTGGGGCATCCACGAAGTGATCAACGAGGACATCGCGCGGGCGTTTCGCATGCATGCGGTGGAGCGCAGCTTCGATACGCGCCGCGCCACGATCGTGGCCTTCGGCGGCGGCGGCCCGCTGCATGCCACGGCGGTGGCGCGCAAGCTGGCGGCGTCGCGCATCGTCTTCCCGGTCGGCGCCGGAGTCATGTCCGCCCTCGGCCTGCTCGCGAGTCCGACCAGCTTCGAAGTGGCGCGCTCGCACCGCGTCGATCTCGCCGCGCTCGATGCGCCGCGCTTCGCCGCGATCCTGCGCGGCCTGGTCGACGAGGCGAATTCGTTCCTCCTGCGCGCCGGCGTGGCTCCCGGCGACATCACCATCGATCGGCGCATCGACATGCGCTATCGCGGCCAGGGCTACGAGCTCGAGATCGCGCTGCCCTCGGCATGCTCGGACGAAGCGGCCTTCGCGCAACTGGCGCCGCTCTTCACCGCCCAATACCGCGATGTCTTCCGCGTCGATGAGCTGGACGAGCCGCTCGAGCTGGTGAACTGGAAGGTCGATGCGCGTGGCCCCGCGCCACGGGTGCCGCATGCCGAGATCGCGATCGCCGCAGCGGGACCGGCGCTCAAGGGCACGCGGCGCGCCTATCTCCCGGAGCGCGGCGCGATGGGCGAGATCAACGTCTATGACCGCTATCGCCTGCGCGCCGGCGATCGCATCGACGGCCCGGCGCTGATCGAGGAGCGCGAATCGACCTGCCTGTTGCGGGCCGGCGAAACCGCGATCGTCGATGCCGAATTGAACCTCATCGCCACAATCGGCTGATCACGCGAGGCCAGGGAATGATCCGTCAGCATGAGCCAGCGATGCCGCGCTTCGACGCGGTCGAACTCGGCATCCTCTGGGATCGCCTGATCTCGGTTGCCGACGAGATCGTGGAGACGCTCGTGCGCACGTCGTTCTCGACCATCGTGCGCGAAGGCTACGACCTCTCGGTCATGCTGTTCGACCGGCATGGCCGGCTGCTCGTCCAGGGCACGCGCAGCATTCCCGTCTTCATCGGCACGGCGCCGGTCACGCTCGCGCACATGCTGAAGCGATTTCCGCCGGACAGCCTGGCGCCCGGCGACGTCGTCGTGACCAACGATCCGATCATCGGCACCGGCCATCTCTTCGACATCAGCGTCATGCGCCCGGTGCATCTCGGCGACCGGCTCGTCGGCTACACGATGAGCATCACGCATCTGCCCGATATCGGCGGCATGGGTTTTTCCGCCGTCGCCACGGAAATGTTCCACGAGGGGCTGCGCATTCCGATCTGCAAACTCTACGAGGGCGGGCGGATCAATCGCCTCCTCGTCGAGCTGATCCGCGAGAATGTACGCGTGCCGGAGCAGGTGATCGGCGACATCCTCGCCAATGTCAGCTGCAACGAGGTCGGCGCTCGCCAGCTGCTCGCCTTCATGGCGGAGTATGGCATCGACGATCTCGTGCCGCTGTCGCGCGCGATCCGCGATCGCTCGGAGCAGGCGATGCGCGAGAAGATCCGCGAGATCCCCGACGGCATCTACCGCAACCGCATCGCGTTCGAAGGCATCGACGAGCCCCTCGCGCTGGCCTGCACGATCGACAAGCGCGACGACGAGATCGCGATCGATTTCGCCGGATCGAGCGGCACCGTGCGCGCCGGCATCAATGTACCGTTCTGCTATGCGCGCGCGATGGCGCTCTACTCGATCAAATGCCTGACCGCGCCGACGATCCCGAACAACGAGGGCTCGGTCGCGCCGGTGCGCGTCTCGGCACCGCCCGGTTCGATCCTCAACGCCCAGCCGCCCTCGCCGACGGCAGGACGCCATATCGTCGGCCATTTCGTGACGCCGCTGATCTTCGGCGCGCTGGCCGAGGCGATGCCCGACCGTGTGCAGGCCGATACCGGCATGATCAACATCGTCACCTTCCAGGGCCGCAACCGCGACGGCTCGGCCGTGTCGACACTCTATTTCGTCGCCGGCGGCTTCGGCGCGCTCACTGGCCAGGACGGGCATCCGACCACGCCGGGGCCGTCGAACATGGCCTGCGTGCCGGTGGAGATCTGGGAAAGCCGCACGGGGATCACCGTCGAGAGCAAGCGGTTGCTGATCGATTCCGGCGGCGCCGGCGCCTGGCGCGGCGGCCTCGGCCAGGAGATCGTGCTGCGCAACGACACCGGCCATCCGATGACCGTGTTCTCGATGGCCAATCGCACCGACTTCGCCGCGGCGGGTTTCCAGGGCGGGCAAACCGGCGCGAAACGCGAGCACCGCGTCAATGGCGCGATCGTACATCCCAAGGGCCGCCAGGAACTCCAGCCCGGTGATCGTCTCGCGTTGCGCGAAGCCGGCGGCGGCGGCATCGGCGATCCGCGACTACGCGAGCGCGCGCGACTCCTACGCGACATCGAAGACGGGTTCGTGAGCCGCGATGCGGCGCGCGCGCTCTACGGTTTGCGCTGAGCGGGCCGGGACCTAACCCGCGAGACGGACGAACAGGCCCAGGGTGAGGCTCATCTGCGCCAGGAACAGCGGTACCATCCAGCGCAGGATGTCGAATTTCACGGTCGCGAAGCCGGCGACCATCTCGCCGCGCAATTTGTGCAATTCGCCGCGCAGCGACAAATCCGTCTTGAGCAACTCGGCACGCAAAGCCTGGTCCGACTTGGCCAGATCAGCGCGCAATGCCTGGAACTCGGCGCGCAATGCCTGGAACTCGGAGCGCAAACCGTGGAACTCGGTGCGCAAAGCCTGCTCCGACTTGAGCAGATCTGTCCTCGTAGCTGGATCCGCGACCATCGTCTCCGCCAACGCTTCCGCCACAGCCTCCGCCTGCTGGCCAGCCATGCCGGCGGCCTCGAGGCGGTGCGCGAGTTTGAGTGTATCAAAAGCGGTGATCGGCATCGAGGACAAGCTTGCGTGGATCAACTCTGGGCGAGCCAGTATGCAAAGGCGTTAACCCTGTTGCTTGCCGGGCCCTGTCCGGGAGTGTTTACCTGCGCGCATGAGCACGCTCGACATCAAACCGCTCGGCTCGAGCTTCGGCGCGGAGATCGACGGCATCGATGTGCGCGCGATGGACCAGACCATCGAGACCGCCCTGATGCAGGCGATCGCCGAGCATCGCGTGCTGGTGGTGCGCGGGCAGTCTCTGACTCCCGCCGAGCAGACGGCGTTCTCGCGGCGCTTCGGCCCGCTGGTGGCGCTGCCCTACATCAAGCCGCTCGACGGCCATCCCGAGATCATCGCCGTGCTGAAGGAGGCCGACGAAGTCAGAGTCTCGACTTTCGGCAGCTGGTGGCACGCCGATTTCAGCTATCTCGAAGAACCACCGGTCTACTCGATCCTGCATGCCCTCGAGCTGCCGCCGAGAGGCGGCGACACGCTGTTCGCCGATCTCTGCGCCGCCTATGACGCGCTGTCGCCGGGCATGAAGCGGCTGCTCGATCCGCTCGAGGTGATGCATAGCGGCGCCATCTATGGCACGCAAGCGATCGGCGATGGCGCGCGCGGCCGCGCCCGGAGCGTCGTCATCTCGCGCGGCAATTCCGAAGCGGACATCGAGCGCGCGCATCCCCTGGTGCGTCTCCATGTGCCAACCGGCCGCAAGGCGCTGTTCGCGAGTCCGACCTACACCACGCGCCTGGCCGACATGACGCAGGAGGAGAGCCGCCCGCTCCTCGATTTCCTCTACCAGCACATGACGCGGCCGGAGTTCACCTTGCGCCAAAGCTGGCGGCCCGGCGATCTGCTGATCTGGGACAACCGCGCCGTGATTCATCTCGCGGTCAACGACTATGACGGCCATCGCCGTCTGCTTCACCGCACGACGGCCGGCCGCGAACGGCCGCGCCCATCTTCTGGTCGAGCTTGAAGCCGAGATGCCCGGTGTAGAACGCGATCGAGCGCTCGACGTCGCCGACGAGATATCTGACGATCGCCATGACCTTGGCCCTTCTGAGTCGACCGCGAATCCAACGTCGCGATCAGACCTCATGCGCCGGTCGCGATCCTGTACACGCGTCGGGCGGTATTCCCGAAGATCTCCACCAGGTCGGCGGCCGGATACCGGTCGAGGATGCGGCGCAGCGTCGCGATCTGGCGCGGCGCGGCGCACATCAGCTTCTCGATCGGCAGGTTGCTGCCCCACATGCAGCGCTGCGGCCCGAAGCTGTCGACCACATGACGCACGGGATCGCGCAAGGCCGCGATGTCCCATTGCCGTGACAGCGTCCACAAGCCGGACAGCTTGATCGTGACATTCGGGAAGCGCGCGACGCGAGCAATGCCCGTCCACCAGATCTCACGCAGCTCCGCCGAGCTGAACTCTGCCGTCGCGAGATGATCGATGATCAGGCACGTATCCGGGAAGGCCTGCGCCAGCTCGGCGGCTTCCGCCAGTTGCTCGGGCAGGAGGATGAGATCGAGCGACAGGCGCCGGCGCGCGAGTTGCGCGACCCCGGCGCGAAAGCCGTCTTCCCGCGAGAGATAAGGACCGGCGGCAAACCGCCACGGCGAGTTCGCACGCCACGCCAGCCCCGCTCGCGTCCCGCGCAGCAGCGGATACGCCAGCAGCGCATCGAGTCGATCCGCGATATCGGCGGCGCGGAGATCCGCATGCGCCACGCTGACCGTCGGAACGCCGGTGCGCGACGCCGTCGCGTGCAGCCAGCGTGTCTCGGCCGTCGCATCGGCGGCGCCGGGCGCGGCTTCGACATGAACCGAAGCGGCCGGCGCCCATTCCGCCATATCAAGGCGATAATCGTCGGCGAGATAGTCGCGCTTGATCGGCGTGTGGTCGCCGAATGGTCGCGGCGGTGCTTCTACGCGAAGCCAGGGATAGGGCAGAAGCTTCAGATCCCAGAGATGATGATGGGCATCGACGACCGGCGGCAGCTGCGCGGTTTGCGTGTCGATTTCGCCCTCGACGGATCGGCTAATCGATCGCTCCCTTGATCCAAGCCGGCGTCGCGACGCTGATCACGGGCTGGCCGGCGAGCAGCGGCGTGACCTCCTCGACATAGGCCGCGTACCACGGCGCCTGCACGAAGGCCTGCGAGGCGGCGCGGTCGGCATAGAGCTGGAAGACGCAGATCAGGTCGGGATCGCCGTCGTCGAAGCAATAGAAATAGGCTTGATGAGCGGGGCTCGCGGCGATGCGGGGCTGGAGATGCTTTTCCCACACGCGTCGAACCTCGTCGCGTTTGCCCGGGCGCGCCCGGTGCTGAATGAACAGCGCGGTCTTGCTCACCGGTGCTTCCTCGACATCATTCGGCGCGCCGTCCCATCCGCTCACACCATCTTCTTCACGAGATCCTGGGTCGCGGCGACGAAGCGATCGATCTAGTCGCGGGTGTTCCAGACGCAGGCACTGACGCGCTGCGGATGGTCCATCGGCGCCGAGTCTGATCTAAGCTCATCTCGTGTCTCCCCCGCCCAAGTTCCGACATGC
>JANNTF010000898.1:0-3584 GCA_031403455.1 Alphaproteobacteria bacterium
TGCTCGCCATCGAGCGCGTGCCGCAGGAGCTCGGCGAGTTCATCCTGAATCTGACCGATCAGAAATGGATATTCCTGCTGGCCTTGATCGTCTTCCTGCTGATCATCGGCTGTCTCATCGAGCCGGTGCCGGCCGCGCTCATCCTGGTGCCGGTGCTGCTGCCCGTGATCGATCAGTTCGGCATCGATCGCGTGCATTTCGGGCTGATCATCACGCTGGCGCTGCTGATCGGCCTGGCAACGCCGCCGATGGGGCTCGGGCTCTACATCATGGTGGAGATCAGCGGCGAGTCGTTCGAGAAGGTCACCAAAGCGACGCTGCCGCTGCTGATTCCGCTGGTCATCACGCTGCTGCTCGTCACCTACATTCCCGGGCTGACGCTGTGGATCCCCGATCTCGTGATGGGCGTGGAGATCAATCCGCCATCGCGCAAGTAGGCGCCTCGACTCGACCTCGTGACAGACGACCCCCTCCGAACGGCGGCGCCGCGCGGCGGCCGCATCGCGGTGGCGATCGCCGGATTCCTCGTCATGACCGTGTCCGGCGCTCTCTGGGGATCGTTCACCCTGTTCCTGGTCGCGATCGAGCAGGACACCGGCTGGTCGAAGACGTCGATCGCGCTAAGCTTCACGGTGTTCACCATCGCCGGCGCCTGCACGGCGCCGATCACCGGGGCGCTGGTCGACCGCTTCGGGACGCGGCCCGTGCTCTCATGCCTCGCGCTGGTGCTCGCGCTTGGCCTCGCCCTGGGATCGCTGAGCAGCGATCCGCTGATCTTCTATCTGGCGTTCGGGATTGTCGGCGGGTTCGGCTCGCAGAGCTGCGGCACGTACATGCTGTTCACCATCGCCGCCAATTGGTTTCGCCGGCCCGCGACGGCGATGGCCTTCATGGATTCAGGCTCCGGCATCGGCGTGCTGTTCGCGCTGCCGATCCTGCGCGCGATCATGGAGGCGTCGTCGTGGCGCACCGCCTATCTCGCGCTGGCGGGTCTTTCGATCGTCGTCATCGTGCCCCTGGCCGCGGTGTTTCTGAGGCTCCATCCACCCGACGCCGATCCGGCGACGACCGCCGATGCGCATCGCCGTCGCCGGTCGCCGCTGGGCGCCTTGTATGCGATCGCGCGCACGCCGCTGTTTCGCTGGCTTGCGCTCGTGCATCTGCTCGCGCCGCTGACCTATCACGCGATCGGCTCGCATCAGGTCGCGTATCTGCAGCATGCCGGGCTGACCCTGGAATTCGCGGTCTGGGTGGTCTCGACCACCGGCTTCACCTTCTTCCTCAGCCGGCTCGCGCTTGGCGCGCTGATCGACTGGCGCGGCCTCGCGCTCACGGGCAGCATCATCGCGGTCACCGCGCTCGCGGCCGTCGCCGCGCTCTTCGCCATTCTGCTGCTCGATTCACGCGCCGCCGCCTTTTCCTATCCGATCCTCTTCGGCCTCGGCTTCAGCTCGACCGGCATCCTCTTCACCGCCGCCGCGCGCCGTCTCATCGACAACGCGTCCTTCACGGCGATCTATGGCGGGTTACGGCTGGTCTATGGCCTCGGCGTCGCGGTCGGCCCGCCGTTCATGGCGATGATGGTCGATGTCACGGGACGCTTCGACACGCCCTTCGCGGTGATCGTCGCGATTCTCGTCATTCACCACGCGGCCTTCGTCTGGCTGGTATCGCGTCGGCGCGGCTGAGCTCAGAGCCGGCCGAGCTGGTTCATGCTCGCCGTCAGCTTCATCAGCCGCACGAACTCGGCGCGGTACCCCGCGCGATCCGTGCCGCGCGACGTTTCGGCGAGTTCGATGATCTGCGCGAGGTCGAAGCCGATGACGGCCTCGTCGCCGCGCAGACGCTGCGCGAAGGCGGCGACGGCGACGGCGAAACGCTGCTCGGCCGGTGCGTTCGCGAGAGTCGCGCGCGTATCGGCCACGGCGCTGGTCATCAAGCGGCTCTGCGATTCGCCGGGCAGCTTGTAGCGCAGCTTCACGAAAGCGAGCTCGGCGCCGGGTGCGGCAACCGGCGTCGCGTGCGGCGCAGGTTGATAGCGCAGCGGATCGACGCCGCGGCTGCGCGCGCCGACCGGCGTGATCTCGTAGATCGCGGTCACCGTATGGCCGGCGCCGATGTCGCCGGCGTCGACGCGGTCATTGTTGAAATCCTCGCGCCGGAGCATGCGCGTCTCGTAGCCGAGCAGGCGATACGCGGCCACGAGCGCCGGGTTGAACTCGACCTGCACTTTCACGTCGTCGGCGATCGGGAACATGGTGGAGGCGATCTGCTCGCCCAGCGCCTTCTGCGCTTCGAGCAGCGAGTCGATATAGGCGGCGTTGCCGTTGCCGGCCTGGGCGAGACGCTGCATCAGCGCGTCGTTGAGATTGCCGGTACCGACGCCGAAGATCGACAGATAGATGCCCTGCTTGCGCTGCGCGACGATGAAGCGCTCGAGCTCAGCCGGATCGGTGATGCCGACATTGAAATCGCCATCGGTGGCGAGGATGACGCGGTTCACCGCCGCCTTGTCGAAATGCTGCGCCGCGAGCGCATAGGCGCGCTGCAGCCCTTCGCCGCCGGCGGTCGAACCCGACGCGACCAGCCCGTCGATGGCGGCGAGCAGCTTCTGCTTGTCGCGACCAGCCGTGGAGTCGAGCACGGTCTGCGCCTTGCCGGCATAGGTCACGATGGCGACGCGATCCTCCGGCGCGAGCTGCTCGACGAAGAGCCGGAATCCCTTCTGCAGAAGCGGCAACCGATCCTCCGGCGCCATCGACCCTGAGACGTCGACCAGCAGCACCACATTGGCGCGCGGCCGTTCGGCGCGCGGAATGTCGAAGCCGCGCACGGCGATGTGGAGGAGCTGGTTCTCCGCCGCCCACGGGCTCGGCACGAGGGTCGCCGTGATGGCGAAAGGATCCGCGCGATCGCGCGGCGCCGGGTAGTCGTAGGGGAAGTAGTTGACCATCTCCTCGACGCGCACCGCGGCGGCCGGGGGGAGCCCGCCGCTCATCAGCGTGCGGCGGACGAAGGCGTAGGACGCGGTATCGACATCGAGGCTGAACGTGGAGACGGGCTGGGTGGCGACATCGACGATTCCGTTCGCCGGCCGGTCGGGGAATCGGTCGCGCGCCGGCTGGGGCTGCGGCGCGGCGGCGATCGTGGCGCCGGCCGGCGAGGGCGCGGCGCGTGATGCGCCCATGCCGCGGGCGTCGCGCGCATATTGCTCGTGCTGGATCTGTTGTTCGCGCAGCCGATCCTGACGCGGCCCGGATGTAGCCGGGTCCGCGACCTGAGTCTGAGTCGCGCTCTTCGTGGCGTCCTCGCATCCCGTCAGGAAGAGGACGAGGCCGAGAACCGCGAGCCAGACCAGCATGCCCGCGAGCAGGCCGGTCACCCGCCGGTCCGACGGGGGCGACAGAACAGGACGCTCGCGGGCCGGCTCGGCGAGTTCGGTGGCGTATGCGTTCGGCATCGATGAAGTCCCCCGCTGGAAGATGAAAGCGGGACGAACGCTGCCGACCGAAGCGGGCAGAACTCGGCGCACATCGTGGCGGAGTGAAGGCGCGCGATGACTCGTCGCCCCTCCTCGACTTGAG
>JANNTF010000899.1:0-2675 GCA_031403455.1 Alphaproteobacteria bacterium
ATCAGCATGGCGAAGGCGTAGTGGTAGACATAACCGGTCTGCACCGCGCTCATTCGCCGGGCGGCGACCAGCGTGTTCGCCGCCAAGCCGTCGGCGCCCAATCCGTCGATCACGGAAACGTCGCCCTTCTTCCACAATCCCATGCCGAGCGTGAAGCTGGGCCGAACGAACAGCGCATCGAAGAGTTCGTCGAAGTACCATTTGTTCAGAAGGAAGCGATACAGACCCTGAAAGCGCGCGGCGAGTGCTCCGGGAATCTGCGGGTTGCGGATGTACAGACCATAGGCGACCCCGATGCCGATGACGCTGGCGACCAGCGGCAGCACCGTGACCCACACCGGCACGTGATGCGCGTTCTCGATCGAGTCGTGCTCGGCGAGCACCTTGATCGACGCCCCCCAGAACTCGGCGCGATATTGACCGACGAAGTACGCATACCCGGCGAGCCCCGAGAACACCGCGCCGAACGCCAGTACATAGAGCGGGATCAGCATGACAGGCGGTGATTCATGCGCATGGTCATGCACGTGATGATCGCCACGCGCGGCACCACTGAACGTCATGAACAGCAGGCGCCAGGAATAGAATGCCGTCATGGCCGCGGCGCAGATACCAAGCCAGAACGCAAACGCCCCCGGCCCCGAATGCGCGGCGAACGCGCTCTCCAGGATCATGTCCTTCGAGTAGAAACCAGCGAACCCAAAGACGGCGGGAATGCCGATGCCGGCCAGCGCGATGCTGCCGATCATCATGAGCCAAGAGGTGATCCGAATCTTCGGACCCAGCCCGCCCATCCGACGCATGTCCTGCTCGCCTTCGAGCGCATGGATTACGGAGCCCGAGCCGAGGAACAGCAGGGCCTTGAAGAACGCGTGAGTCATGAGATGGAAGATCGCCGCCGCGTAGGCCGAGACGCCGGCCGCGAAGAACATGTAGCCGAGCTGCGAGCAGGTCGAATAGGCGATCACCCGCTTGATGTCGTTTTGCACGAGCCCGACCGATGCCGCGAAGATCGCGGTCAGCGCGCCGACGATGCACACCACCTCGAGCGCGGCGGGCGCCAGCTCGAAGATCGGCGACAGGCGCACGACCATGAAAACACCGGCCGTCACCATCGTCGCTGCATGGATCAGCGCCGAAACCGGGGTTGGCCCCTCCATCGCATCGGGCAGCCAAGTATGAAGGCCGAGCTGTGCGGACTTGCCCAACGCCCCGATGAACAACAGCAGGCAGAGGATCGTGAGCGCGTGGCCCTCGAACCACAGGAACTGGATCGTCTTGGTCGCCTGCGTCGGCGCCGCCTGAAACACGGTGTCGAAATGCACCGAGCCGAACATCATGAACACCCCGAAGATGCCCAGCGCGAAGCCGAAATCCCCGATGCGATTGACGACGAACGCCTTGATGGCGGCCGCATTGGCGCTGGGTCGATCGTACCAGAAGCCGATCAACAGATACGACGCGAGCCCGACACCTTCCCAGCCGAAGAACATCTGGACGAAATTATCCGCCGTCACCAGCATCAACATGAAGAAGGTGAAGAGGCTGAGGTAAGCCATGAACCTGGAGATGCCGGGATCGTGGCTCATGTATCCGATCGAGTAGACATGCACGCAGCTCGATACGATGGTCACCACGCACAGCATCACCGCGGAGAGCGTATCGAGCTTGATCGCCCAGGACGCTTCGAATGCGCCGGAGTCGATCCAGGTGAAGAGCTCGAAGCTCAGCGGCCGATGCGACAGCGCGACCGACCAGAAGATCGCGATCGAACACAGCGCGGCAATGCACAAGCCCGCACTGGTCACGATCTGCGCCCAGCGATCGACGCCATGCCCGCCCCTTCCGGCCAGGATCGGCAGGCCGGCCAGAACGAACCCGGCAAGCGGCAGGAAGACCGCGAGGATTGCCAATGTCTTCATGACGCGGTCGTCAGCCCTTCATCAGGTTGATGTCTTCGACCTCGATCGTCCCGCGATTGCGGAAATAGACCACGAGGATGGCAAGGCCGATCGCAGCCTCCGCGGCCGCGACTGTCAACACCATCAGCGCGAAGACCTGACCGGTCAGATCGCCGAGATGCGCGGAGAACGCGATCAGATTGAGATTGACCGCGAGCAACATCAGCTCGACGGACATCAGGATGATGATCACGTTCTTGCGGTTGAGGAAGATCCCGAAGATCCCAAGCGTGAAGAGGATCGCGGCGACCGTCAGGTAATGGCCGAGCCCGATGATCATGCTAAGCCTCAGACTCCGGTCCGCGGCGCGATCTTCACGAGCGTCACGCCCGAGGCCGGCGTGCGCGCAAGCTGCGCCGAGATGTCCTGACGCCGCACGCCGACGCGCGCACGCAGGGTCAGCACGATCGCCCCGATCATGGCAACGAGCAGCACCAGCCCCGCCGCCTGGAAGACGATCACGTATTGCGTATAGATGAGGCGGCCAAGCGCGCGGGTATTCGGCACCCCCGATGTCATCGGCGCCGCACGAAGCGCGCCCGCGCCCGACGCGTCGATCCATGCATAGCCGACGAACACCAGCTCGGCCAGGAGCACGAGTCCGATCGCCCCGCCCACCGGCAGATAGCGCAAGAACCCTTCCCGCAACTGCGTGAAGTTGATGTCCAGCATCATGACGACGAACAGGAACAGCACCGCGACGGCGCCGACATA
>JANNTF010000900.1:0-3012 GCA_031403455.1 Alphaproteobacteria bacterium
GGCGACATCGTCAAGGGCGGCAAGCAGGATCGCGTCCTGACCGTGAGCCTGATGCTGCCCGCGCGTTCGGGCCGCGTGACGATCGATTCGTTCTGTGTCGAACAGGGGCGATGGACGGCGCGCGGCGTGGAGGATGTGAACGCGTTCTCCAGTGCCGGCGCCGTATTGCCGTCGCGCGAAGCCAAGCTGGCGATCAAGGCGCCGCCACCGGTCGGATCGCATGTTGCGCCACCGGTCGGATCGCATGTTGCGCCGCAGGCGGAGATCATGGTTCGCCAGAACGAGGTCTGGAGCAACGTCGCGCGGATCCAGGAGAAGCTTTCGGCCAACCTCGGCCGGCGCGTCGCGGCGCCGCAATCGCAGACCAGTCTGCAGCTCGCCCTCGAGAATGACGCGCTGCACGTGCGCAAGCGCGGCTATGTCGAGGCGCTGCTCGCGCAGGGGCAGGCCACGGACGACATCGTCGGTTTCGTCTTCGCCGTGAACGGCAAGCTCAGCAGCGCCGATATCTATCCGGGCAATGCGCTGTTCCGGAAGATGTGGCCCAAGCTGCTGGCGGCCGCGGCCACGGAGGCGATCGGGGAAAAGCCGGTTGCGGGCGCGCAAGCGCCGAGCGTCGAGACCGTGGCCGCGTTCCTCGCAGCCGCGGAGAACGGCAAGGTCAGCCGCAAGCTGATCGACGGCCGCGTGGCGACGGAGACACGCGACGCGCCGGGCGCGCTCTATGTCGAGGCGCAGCGCAAGGACGGCGCCTGGTTCCATCGCAGCTACGTCGCGAAGTAGCGGGATGGCGCGGGCAGGCTCGCGCGTGAGCCTGCCCGCGCATCCCGTCCGTCAGGGATATTTGCAGCTGTCCGACGAGACGGTGACGAAGCCGCGCGCATCGCCGTTCGTCACGATGAAGCGGTGTTCCATGTCGTTGAGGACGACGGCGTGATGCACCGGCAGGATGCCGCTCGCCGTCGTCTCCGCGCCCCCGATCCGCGTGAAGGTGATGGTCACCGGCTTGGCGATGTCGAACCAGCCCAGCGGCCTGCCTTCGCCATCGACCGACGCGGCGCCGACCGCGGTCAGGTTGATCGCCCGTTCGGCGAAGCTCGCGGAATCATTGGCCGGACGTTGGCCGGGGACCCGCACGACGAAGCGCTTGCTCACCGGCTTGTCGTCGCAGGCACGCGTATTCTCCACCGCGCCGAGCACGGCGGCGATGCGGTCGGGCTTCACGCCTGCCGTCAGCTTCGCGCGCGCCAGGCGCAGGAACTCCGAGATCGCGCCCGTCGGCACATCCGATTCGTAGCGTTTGCGCAGCTCCTCGGCCTGACCGGTCGTGGTCGCAAGTTCGCGCTGCAGCCGCGCCTTGTCGCGCTCCAACCCCTGCAGCCGCTCCGTCACTTCACCGAGTTGCTGACGCAGGACGATCGCATCGCGCTCGCCCAGGCGCATTCCCGCCTCGTAGCCGTAATAGCCGATCGCGCCGAGCACCGAGAGCAGCAGCCCCCATTTGAAGAGGCTCAGCATCACGCGCGTGCGGCGCCGGCCGCGGATCCTATCCTCGTGAAACCCGTGTCCTACCATCGTTCCTCATCGGATCAGCGTGATCCCTCTCGCTCGCGAACGCCGCCAGCGATCGTACCCAGTACGACGCCGATGGCTAGACAGAGAAGAGGGATAAATGTGACGAAAGACGCGCTCGCGGAGGTTTCAAAACTGCTCGATCCCCGCAGCGACAGAAAGATCACGACCAGCAATCTTCCGACGAAATAGCCGATTCCCGCGCCGACGAGAAAGCCGACGACCCAGCGCTTGCGCGGCCCCCAGGGCAGGGGTGGCGGCGCGCGGCCGGCGGCGAGCGCGGTGTCAGCGCGATTGATGCGGCGAACCGCGCGCCACGCGCCGAAGACGCCGAGGAGCCACCCGCCAACCGGCGCCCACACGAAGGCGACGCCGAGCGTGAAGACCCCGTCACGCCGCGTGACGCGGTAGCTGTCGCCGAGCGCCAAGCCAAACAGGATCGTCACGATTTCGCCGACCGCATAGGCCGGGAGGAAGGACATCAGGCTCAAACCCCATTTGCGCATCGGCTTCGCCTTCGCTGCTCAACCCGGATGCCGGGCGAGAGCCCGGGCATCGTCGGTCGCCATGGCGCGAGAGAAGCGCGACGTCGGGCCCGCCGCAACCGGGACGATGCGCGCAAGTGGGACAAACGCGGGTCCGAATGTGGTTGGATAGGCGCGATCCTCGCTGTGGAGACGGGCATGACGAATCGACTCGAACTCGCGATCACGCAACGCTTCGCCTTTGCCGGCGGACATGAATTCGCCGGCGGCGGCGCCTACGAGCGCATCAAGGGGCGCGCGCGGTTCGCGGTCGATCCGGCGGCGCCGGCGCAAGCGGGCATCACGGATCTCGACAAGGCGGAGGTCGATCGTGACGGGTTGGTGCGGTTCGCGGCCGATTTCTCGTTGCTGCTCCCGGTCGACGGCGCGAAGGGCAATGGGCGCGTGTTCTTCGACTACGGCAATCGCGGCAACATCCGCTGCCTGCAATTCTTCAACGACGCGCCGGGTTCCAACGATCCGCGCACCCTCGCCCATGCCGGCAATGGTTTCCTGATGCGTCGTGGCTATGCGATCGCCTGGCTCGCGTGGGAGGCGGATCTGCTGCCGGGAGATGATCGTTTCCTGCTCGACGCACCGGTCGCGATGCAGGCTGGGCAGCCGATCACCGGGCCGGTGCGTGTCGAATACATCGCCGATCGGGCGGGCATCACGACGTTCCCGCTGAGCAGCCGCGCCTCGACGCGCAGCCACCCCGCGGTTTCGCTCGATACGCGCAAGGCGATGCTGACGATGCGGCGCTATGCCGGGGATGCGCGGCGCGCGGTCGCGCCGGAGGCGTGGATGTTCGCGCGCGTCGAAGGCGGCTCGGGTCTCGACAACCAGGGCGCCGAGTCCGCGCTGGTGGCCTCCGACACGCATATCCACATCCCCACGGGCTTCAAGACGGGCTGGA
>JANNTF010000901.1:0-1728 GCA_031403455.1 Alphaproteobacteria bacterium
CAAGGCTGGAATGAAGGTGAGCAGGAGCGTGCACAGCAGCAGGATCGGGTAGAACAGCAGCGTGGCGCGCACGACCGGTTCCATCCGCAGCCTCGTGATGGCGCAGACGGCGAATATGCCGAGGCCGATCGGGGGATGAACGATGCCGAGGAGGATCGCAAATGTCAGCACCACCCCGAAATGCACGGGATCGACGCCGTAGCTCACGACCAGCGGCCCGAAGAGCGGCACGGCGATCAGCATCACGGGGATCGCCTCGAGAAAGATCCCCATCACCAGCAGCGCCAGGACGACGAGCGCGAGGACCATGTACTTGCTGTCGGTCCAGCCGACCATCCACTGCCCGGCCATCTCCGCGGCGCGCTCCGAGGTCATCACGAATCCCATGACGCTGCCGATGGCGGTGATGAACATGATGAGCGCGGTGGTGCGTACCGTGTCCTCGAACGCCCGGTGGAGCCGCGCGAGCGTCATCTCGCGGTGGAAGATGCCGAGGAGCAGCGTGTAGAGCACGGCGAGCACGCTCGCCTCGGTCGGCGTCACGAGTCCCGTGGTCATGCCGCGCAGAATGATCACCGGTGTCATCAGCGCCGGGAAGCCGCGCAGGAAGCTGCTCTTAAATCGCGCGAAGGACGGTGGCGTGGGCGCGGGAAACTTCTCGATCCCCAGCTTCGACAGCAGGATGTTGTTGACGATCAGCAATCCGCCGAGGACGACGCCCGGGATGATGCCGGCGACGAACAGCTCGGCGATCGAGACGTTCATCTGCACCGCGTAGATGATGAACATGATCGACGGCGGGATCAGCGGATCCATCAGCGACGCGGCCACGACAAGCGCCGCGGCGAACTCGGGACGGTATCCGGCCTTCTGCATCGCGTGGATCGTGATCACGCCGACGCCGGCGATCGTGGCCAGCGCGGAGCCGGAGATGCCGCCGAAGACGAGCGCGGTCAACACCGCGACCTGCGCGAGGCCGCCGGAAAAATAGGCGACCAGCGATTCGAGGAAGTCGAAGATCCGCTTCGTCATGTCGAACTGGTTCATCAGGCTGCCCGCCAGGACGAAGAACGGGATCGCGAGCAGCGGGACAGCGCGCACGTCGGTCGCCATGTAGCGCACGAGGGTGTTGAGCGGCAGGTCGAGCCAGAGCAACCCGACGATCGCCGACATCCCCATCGCCACGCAGACAGGCGTGCGCAGCGCCATGAGGACGATGAGGACGACGATCATCGTGAGCGATGCCACGGCGCTAATCCGCGCCCGGAAGAATCTCGCGCGTGCGCGACGGTTCGCGCCCGCGGATCTGCCAATACAGATAGATGAGCTCGGTCGCGAAGATGTCGGCGGTGCCGATGAGGAGCGGCAGCACGAACAGCGATTCAGGCCAATCGAGCACGGACGTCCGGAAGAGGCCGAGGAACTGCCACGTCTCCACCGCGAACCAGGTGACGGTGGCGTAGAAGCCGATGGTGACCAGACGCGCCAGCAGCTTCACCCAGCGCTGCGTTGCCGCGCCGAGAAAATTCGTGAGGAACTCGACGCGGATGTATTCGTCGTCCTTGGCGATCAGAGCGTAGGCGAGGAAATAGACCCACATCGCCGCGAGTATCGATGTCTCCTGCACCCAGCCGAAACTCTTCTGGAACAGCGCGCGGCCGATGATCTCCAACGCGTTGGCGGCGACCATGAAGACGAGCATGGCGATGGCTACGTGCGTCACCACCG
>JANNTF010000902.1:0-1169 GCA_031403455.1 Alphaproteobacteria bacterium
TGGCGGCGCTGCTCGGCTGGTCGCAAGGCACCTTCGCGTCGAAGCTGACGATCGCCGATGGCAGCATCGATGTGGTGCGCGAGGTCGATGACGGGCTCGAAACGGTGAAGCTGAAACTGCCGAGCGTCGTCACGACCGACCTGCGGCTCAATGAGCCGCGCTACGCATCGTTGCCCAACATCATGAAGGCGAAGAAGAAGCCCATCGAAACCGTGACGCCCGAAGCCTTGGGTGTCGATCCGAGCCCACGGCTCAAGACACTCAAAGTGGTCGAACCGCCGAAGCGGCACTCCGGCGTCAAGGTGAAGGATGTCGCCGAACTCGTCGACAAGCTGAAGAACGAAGCGAAGGTGATCTGACATGAGCGTGCTCGTCCTCGCCGACCACGACACTGCGGGTCTCAAGCCCGCGACCCTCAACGCCATCACCGCCGCGACGAAGATCGGCGGCGATGTGCACGTGTTGGTGGCCGGCAAGGGTTGCGATGCCGCCGCTGCTGCTGCCGCGCAGATCGCCGGCGTCGTCAAGGTGCTGAAGGCGGATGGGATCGCCTACGCGCACCCGCTGGCGGAGAACATCGCGCCGCTGATCGTGTCGCTCGCCGGTGCGTATGGCCACGTGCTGGCGGCCTCGACGACCGTGGGCAAGAACATCATGCCGCGCGTCGCGGCGCTGCTCGACGTTCAGCAGATCTCCGACATCAGCGAAGTCGTCAGCGCCGATACCTTCGTGCGGCCGATCTACGCCGGCAACGCGCTGGCGACCGTGCAGTCGCAGGACAAGGTGAAAGTGATCACGGTCCGCGGCACCGCGTTCGCCGCGGCGGCGGCTGGCGGCGCCACAGCCGCGATCGAGTCCATCGCCGATGCGACCGATGCCGGACTGTCGCGCTACGTCGGCTCGGAAGTCTCGAAATCCGAGCGCCCCGAACTGACCGCGGCTCGAATCGTCGTGTCCGGCGGACGCGGGATGGCGAATGGCGAGAATTTCAAGACGTATCTCGAGCCGCTCGCCGACAAGCTCGGCGCCGCCGTCGGGGCCTCGCGTGCGGCGGTCGATGCCGGCTTCGTGCCCAATGACTACCAAGTCGGCCAGACCGGCAAGGTCGTCGCGCCCGACCTCTATCTTGCCGTAGGAATCTCCGGCGCCATTCAGCACCTCGCCGGCAT
>JANNTF010000903.1:0-5739 GCA_031403455.1 Alphaproteobacteria bacterium
GCTCGTTCCGGCCGATGTCCTCGAGATGACGGTGGTCGGCAATCCGATCATGCATCATCTCTTTCTCGGCCTCGATCCGACCGAGCTCGGTGGCGCGCCGTTCGCGCTGACCATCGATGCCGGGTTCGAGCTGCACGCGCGCGACGTCGAACTCGACATCGCGCCCGGTGGATTCGTCTATCTGCTGCCCTGCATCGCGGGACATGTCGGCGCCGACACGGCGGGGGTCGTGCTCTCCGAGGGCCCGCATCTGCGCGACGAGATCACGCTGGTGGTGGATGTCGGCACCAATGCCGAGCTCGTGCTCGGCAATCGCGCACGGCTGCTCGCGTGTTCGTCGCCGACCGGGCCGGCTTTCGAAGGCGCCCAGATCTCGTGCGGCCAGCGCGCCGCGCCCGGCGCCATCGAGCGGCTGCGCATCGACCCTGAAACGCTCGAGCCACGCTTCCAGGTGATCGGCTGCACGCAATGGTCCGATGACCCGGCATTCGGCATCACCGGCGTCACCGGCATCTGCGGTTCGGGCATCATCGAAACGATCGCCGAGATGTTTCTCGCCGGCCTGCTGACGCGCGATGGCGTGATCGACGGCGCGCAGGCCGCGCGCACGCCGCGCATCGTCGCCGACGGCCGGACCTTCAGCTACGTGATCCGCGAAGCGACGCCGCGGCTGGTGATCACGCAGAGCGATGTGCGCGCGATCCAGCTCGCGAAGGGTGCGCTCTACGCCGGCGCGCGCCTGCTGATGGATCGCTACGGTGTCGCGTCGCCCGATCGCATCACGTTGGCGGGCGCCTTCGGCAGCCATATCGACGTCGCCTATGCGATGGTTCTCGGCCTGATTCCGGATTGCGATCTCGCCAAGGTCGCGGCGGCCGGCAATGCGGCGGGGACGGGGGCGCGCATCGCCCTGCTCAACGCGGCGGCGCGCGTGGAGATCGAGGCGCTGGTACGTCGCATCGAGAAGATCGAGACCGCCATCGAGCCGGACTTCCAGCGCCATTTCATCGACGCGATGGCGATCCCCCACAAGACCGATCCATTCACGCAGCTGCGCGCGGCCAGGCGCTTGCCGCCGCCACCCGACGACGATGCGATCGCCGCTGGTCGCCGCGGACGCAGGCGGCGCTAGACGCCGCGTCTCAGTGGAGAGTCGCGGGGTTGCGTGAAACCGCGCAGACGAGCAGACCATCGACCCCGACGCCATCGGCGGCGAAGGGCAGGATCAGACGCTCGAGCAGCTCATCCTCGCTGGCATCCCCGTTGACCAGGCGATGCAGCAGCGGCACGCCCATGAAGGCCGCCGCGGAGTAATCGTCATAGACCGGTCGAGCGTGGTCGCGCAGGGCGCCGCCGTGGCGCGACACGGCCTGCAGATCCGGCGAGGTGCGCAGTTCCATGGCGTCGAGGGCGCGGAATTCGAACCGCGCGGGCGTGAGCGCCGTCACCCCGACCCAGCCTGCATCGTCGAGCATGAGCAGCAGGTCACCGAGCCGGAAATCGTCGCTCGCCGGCAACAGGCCGCTCGCCGGCCGCGCCGCGCGCCATAGCGCCAGCACGGCGGCGATGGGCGACTTCTCGTCGTCGAGCGTACTGAGGGGGAGGATTTTGCGTCGCATGTCCAGCTTTGCCGTTCGAACTCGGATGACCAATTGTCGTACTCGGCAGATCGTTAACGATCTGCTAAGGCCGGCTGGCAATTGTGAGGTAGCTTGGTGCTTGAGGGGGTAGCCCGGCCGAACAGTTGCGCGCGACGACCGGGTACCGGATGGTAGCCCAGTTCAAAACCTCAAGCCCGAGTCCAAATTTGGTTCGCGAACAGCCCTCAATCGGACGGATGACGACCACGCCAGGGCTCGACCCGGCGTTGGATCTGAGCAATGTCGTCGTCGCGGCGCCGATCGCCGTCACGGATCTGCGCGAGCCGGAGTTCCTGCAGGCACTCATCTATTGGCATGAGTCGCGCAAGGAAAAGCCGATGCCGTCGCGCGCCGATGTCGACCCGATGCGCATCCACCGCATCCTCAACAAGGTGCTGCTGATCGACGTGATGCCGGCGGCGCCGTTCTTCCGCTTCAAAGTGGTCGGTACCCAGATCGCCGATTGGGCGCATTTCGACGCCAGCGGCCGCGGTCTCGATGAGGTCGAGGCGCTGAGCTACCGCAATATGCTGTTGGCGACCTATAGCGAGGTGCGTGGCGCGCGCAAGCCGATCGCCCATCGCATCCGCTGGGACGAGCCCAACGGCGTGCACCGCTATAAGCGCGTGCTGTTGCCGCTCTCGGAAGACGGCGACCACGTCAACATGATCCTGTCCTGCAGTGTGGTGGAGCAGTTCCACGACGCCGAGCAGTACTGGTCAAGCCCGGGCCCCGCGGCGATCCAGTATTGATGATGCCGGTGCGACCGGCGGCGGCGTACGCCTGACGGTATCGATTGGTGGATTCAGTTCAGGCGACCGGCGGCCCGGGTCTGGGCAGCGAGGAGTTCCTCGACCGCGCTCAACGTGTCGGCCCAGCGGCGGGCGAGCATCAAATCGCCGCGCGTGATCGCCTGAGCACCCTCGAGCGTCGCAAGATCAACGGCTTGCAAGCCATAGGTTGCTACCAATTCGCGCGCTTTGAGCGAGGAAAATCGTGTCGACATGCCCAGCACCATGGCGCGTGGCATCGCGCCACGCGAGCGCCCGGTCGGAGTAGGCCGTACTCCTGAAGGATAACACGCCATGCGTGTGGGATCGGTCGGCGAGGCGGTCCAGCGCCCCCGCAAGAGATCGCGGGAGCGCTGGCATTGCCAAGCGGGGCGCGGTGGCCTCAGCCGCCGATGCAGGTCGCCGCCGTCGCGGGCGTGCAGACATCGAGCCCGGTATAGGTAGGATCCGCAACGCTCTTGCCTTCCTTGAGGTCCTTCAGGAAGAACATCGCCTTGTAGCCCATCTCGAAGGGCCGCTGGCCAACCTGGCCCTTCGACAGGCCGGCCTTCATGAGATCCATCTGCACCGGCAGCGTGTCGGCGACGATCAGCGCCAGCGACCCGGTGTCGATGCGGGCCTTGTGCTTCTCGGCGACCCGCCGATAGGCCTGCGGCACGAATTGCGGGAAGCCGCCGGTCGGTACGAAGGCATCCAGCTGCGGGAACTTCGCGAGAATATCCTCCATCTGCTGCACCGAACGCGGAAAATCATCGTCGGTGTAGAGCGGGCAGCCATCCGCTTCGCGCCATCCCTTCTGGCCGGTGAGCTTGGCGCCCGGCGCGGCCGCGCTCTTCTCGCCCGAGAGCGTGTCGCGAATTCCTTGCATGCGCTCGTTGTGATTGGACGCGGCCGCGCCACCCGACTGGATGCACACCACGCCGCCGCTGGGCTTGATCGCCTGCACGAGCTTCGCGAGGTTGACGCCGATATCGTAGTTCTTGGTCCCGACATAGGCGACGCGCAGCGCCTTGTCCTTCTCCAGCAGGTCGGAATCCCAGGTCAGGACCGGGATGCCGGCGCGTTTGGCGCCTTCCAGCGCGCGCGCCATCGCCGCCGCGTTCGACGGCGAGACCGCGATGCCGTCGACCTTCTTGGCGATCAGGTCGTTGATGACCTGCACCTGCTCTTCGCCGCCACCATGTTCGCCAGGGCCGATATAGAGGCACTCGACGGCGCCGTTGAGTTCCTTCTCGGCCTTCTTGCAGCCGTCGCGCGCCTGATCGAAGAACGGGTTGTTCATGTTCTTCGGCACCAGGGCGAGGATGAGTTTCTTCTGCTGCGCCTCGGCGGGCGCGGCGGCAGCCAGCACTGCGCCGGCGGCGAGCAAGGCGGTCGTGATCATCTTCAACATGCGTTCCTCCTGTTTGTGTTTTGGTGGGTCGGTAGTTTCGGCCCGGCGCTCCTTGTCAGTCCTTTTTGCGACCGCGGAGTTTTTCGAGCAGAACGGCGAGAATGATGAAGATGCCGACGAAGGCGCCCTGCCAATTGACGTCGACGCCCGCCATCAATAGCGAATTGCGGATGACTTCGATCAAGGCGGCGCCGATCAGCGCCCCGAAGGCGCCGCCTTCGCCGCCCATCAGATTGGCGCCGCCGATCACGGTCGACGCGATCACGCGCAGCTCGTAGCCCTGGCCGAGCGCATTGATGGCGGAGCCTTGCCAGCCGATGATCATCACCGAGGACAAGGCGGCCATGAACGCGCAGACGATGTAGGCCTGCAGCTTGACGCGATCGACGGGCACGCCGGTGAGTCGCGCGGCCTGCTCGTTGCCGCCGATCGCGTAGAGGTGCCGACCCCAAATCGTCAGATTGAGGATCAGCGCGAAGACGAGCGTGAGGATGAGCATCATCCAGACCGGATTGGCGATGCCCAGCACCGCCCCGCCGCCGATCGCGAACACGATCTCCGCATCGGGGCCGAACTCGTAGATCATCTTGTTCTGCGACAGCACGATCGCGAGCGACCGCGCGATCGACAGCATGCC
Organism: Alphaproteobacteria bacterium; assembly: GCA_031403455.1. Lineage (GTDB taxonomy): Bacteria > Pseudomonadota > Alphaproteobacteria > CACIAM-22H2 > CACIAM-22H2 > CAIOSQ01. Next base: position 4,462 of record JANNTF010000903.1, read on the forward strand.
CAGGGTGACGACGAAGGGCGACAGCTTCACATAGGCGACGAGCCAGCCATTCACCGCACCGGCGGCGATGCCGGTTGCGAGTCCGGCGAGCATCGCCAGCCACCAGGGTTGACCGGCCTGCAGCACCAGGCCGGCGACGATCGCGACCATGCCCATGACCGATCCGACGGAAAGATCGATGCCGCCGGTGATGATCACCACCGTCATGCCGAGCGCCATGATGCCGACGAAGGCGAAGTTGCGCGTGATGTTGTAGAGATTTTCGGTGGTCGCGAAAGCGGCCGGCGCGATGTAGCTCATCACGGCGCAGATCGCGAGCAGCGCCACCGTCACCCAGAAGGCCTGGCTGGCGAGCAGACGCTGCACCCAGCCGCGCTCCTTGAGCCCGACGATGTCGTCGATCGCCACGCTCGCAGCGCCGCCGCCGCGCGGATCGGTCGACGCGTCACGCCGCATGGATCGCGCCCGTGATCAGTCCGGTGACTTCCTCGGGCGAGGTGGCGGCGACGGGCTTGTCGGCGACCTTGGCGCCGCGACGCAGCACGACGATGCGGTCGCAGACGGCGAAGACATCGGGCATGCGATGGCTGATCAGGATGACCGACGTGTCGTGGCTCTTCATGCGGCGGATCAGGTCGAGGACCTCCGCGACCTGGCGCACGCTGATCGCCGCCGTCGGCTCGTCCATCAGCACGATCTTCGCGTCCGAGAGCCGCGTGCGCGCGATGGCGACGGCCTGGCGCTGCCCGCCGGACATGCGGCGCACCATGTCGCGCGGCCGCGTCTCGGATTTCAGCTCCTTGAACAGCGCGCCGGCGCGTTCGACCATCGCCCGGGCATCGAGCAGCTTGAACGGACCGAAGCGCCGATGCAGCTCACGACCGAGGAACACATTCGCCGCCGCGGTCAGATTGTCGCACAGCGCGAGATCCTGATAGACGATCTCGATCCCGGAAGCGCGCGCGTCGATCGGCTTGTGGAAATGCTTGGCCGTGCCGTCGATGCGGATCGTGCCCGCGCTGGGCGGGAAATTGCCGGCGATGATCTTCACGAGGGTCGATTTGCCGGCGCCATTGTCGCCCATCAGGCCGATCACTTCGCCGGCTCGGACGTCGAGGCTCACGCCCCGCAAGGCTTCGATTGCGCCGAAGCGTTTTGCGATGGCTTCGAGTTGGAGCAATGCCAAGCGCGTCTCCCTGCATGGCCGATGGCCCGTGCCGTCATCGACGCAACCTGCGTGCGCGGCCTCTTGCAACTCATGAGATAGGAACCGACCGG
>JANNTF010000904.1:0-2497 GCA_031403455.1 Alphaproteobacteria bacterium
TGACGGCGATGCTCGCCTGCGCGCGCATCGGGGCGATCCACTCGGTTGTCTTCGGAGGCTTCGCCGCCAATGAACTCGCGATCCGGATCGATGATTGTCGGCCGAAGGCGATCATCTCGGCGTCCTGCGGAATCGAGGGCAGCCGGATCATCGCGTACAAGCCGCTGCTCGACGCCGCGATCAACATCGCGCAGCACAAGCCGCGTGCGTGCATGATCTTGCAGCGTGCGCAGCAGGCCTGTTCATTGATCGCGGGCCGCGATGTCGATTGGGCGGCGTCGCTGGCGGCGGCCCGTCCTGCCGCCTGCGTGCCCGTTGCCGCGACGGACCCGCTCTACATCCTCTACACCTCGGGAACCACCGGTCAGCCCAAGGGCGTGGTGCGGGACAATGGCGGCCACGCCGTCGCACTCAAGGCGACGATGTCGCTGCTCTACGACATGAAGCCTGGCGAGGTGTTCTGGGCCGCGAGCGATGTCGGCTGGGTCGTCGGCCACAGCTACATCGTCTATGCGCCGTTGCTCCATGGCTGCACGACGGTGCTCTACGAAGGCAAGCCGGTGGGCACCCCCGATGCGGGCGCGTTCTGGCGCGTGATCAGCCAGCACAAGGTCAAGGCGCTGTTCACCGCGCCGACGGCGTTCCGAGCGATCAAGCGCGAGGATCCCGAGGGGATTCGTGTGAAGGATCACGATCTGAGTGCCTTCAAGGCGCTCTTTCTCGCGGGCGAGCGCTGCGATCCGGACACGCTGCTCTGGGCGCAGCGCATTCTCGGCGTGCCCGTGGTCGATCACTGGTGGCAGACGGAAACCGGCCATGCCATCGCCGGCAACCCGATCGGCGTCGAGCGTTTCGACGTCAAGCCGGGCTCGGCCACCAAGCCCATGCCGGGCTGGGACGTGCAGGCGCTCGGCGCCGATGGCCATCCGGTGAAGCCCGGCGAGATCGGCGCGATCTGCTGCAAGCTGCCGCTCCCACCCGGCGCGTTTCCGACGCTGTGGAATGCCGAGGCGCGCTTCTTCAAGGCGTATCTCGAAGAGTTTCCCGGTTGGTACAAGACCGGGGATGCCGGCATGATCGACGAGGACGGCTTCGTGCACGTCATGACGCGCGTCGACGACGTGATCAACGTCGCGGGCCATCGCCTCTCGACGGGGCAGATGGAGGAGGTGCTGGCGAGCCATCCCGATGTGGCGGAGTGTGCGGTCGTCGGTGTCGGGGACCCGCTGAAGGGGCAAGTCCCACTGGGTTTCATCGTGCTGAAGCTCGGCGTCAAGACACCGGACGCCGACATCGTCGCGGCTGTGGTGAAGATGGTGCGCGAGCGTATCGGGCCGGTCGCCTTCTTCAAGCAGGCGCTCGTGGTCCAGCGCTTGCCCAAGACGCGCTCGGGCAAGATCCTGCGCGGCACGATGCAGAAGATTGCGGATAGCCAGAGTTGGAAGCCGCCCGCTACGATCGACGATCCGGCGATCCTCGATGAAATCGCCAGCGCGCTGCAGCCGCTCGGCTACGCGCAAACCAGCACACGGAGTGGGACGTGATGAGACTCAAGGACAGGGTTGCGATCGTGACCGGGGCCGCTCAGGGCATCGGCTTGGCATGCGCGGAAGCGTTCATCCGCGAAGGGGCCAAAGTCGTCCTGAGCGATGTCAGCGATGGCGCGGCTGCGGCCGCGAAGCTGGGTGCCAATGCGTCATTCGTCGCTTGCGATGTCGGCGACTCCAAGCAGGTCGACGCGCTGGTGGCGGCGACGGTGGCGCGGCATGGCCGGCTCGACATCATGCTCAGCAACGCGGGAATCTCGCATTCCTCGAGCTTTCTCGACCTCAAGGAAGCCGATTGGGATCGCGTGATCCGGGTCAATCTCAAGGGTGTCTTCCTGACCGGCCAGGCCGGCGCCCGCCAGATGGTCAAGCAGGGGCCGCCACGCCAGGGCAGCTACGCGATCATCAACATGTCGTCGGTCAATGCCGTGCTCGCGATCCCGTCGATCCCGGCCTATGTCGCGTCGAAAGGCGGCGTCAATCAGTTGACCAAGGTGATGGCGCTGTCCTTGGTGGACCACGGCATCCGGGTCAATGCGATCGGCCCTGGCACGATCGCCACGGATCTCGCCAAGGCGTCCGTTCTGGGCAGCGAAGACAGCCGCCGGCGGGTGATGAGCCGCACCCCGATGAAGCGGCTGGGGGAGCCATCGGAGATCGGATCGGTCGCGGTGTTCCTCGCGTGCGAGGAAAGTTCCTACCTGACGGGCACGACGATCTATCCGGATGGCGGCCGGCTCGGCCTGAACTACACCGTTCCGGTGGATTGACCCGCCGCGTCAGGAATTGGCGTTGGTGTCGCTCGATGCGGCGGACGCGTCGGCCTTGTCGCGTTCGGTGCGACGCTGTTCGCGTTCGGCTTCCTTGCGTCGACGCTCGCCAACCCGCTGGGCCTTGGCAATCGCATCGTCCAGCGCATTCTGGCTGCACAGCCCGAGCATGACCGGGCT
>JANNTF010000905.1:0-7080 GCA_031403455.1 Alphaproteobacteria bacterium
CGGTCCGGGTGAAGTTGCATCGCGAGCTTTCGGAACGCCTTCTTGAGATCGTCCGGGCTTGCGTCCTTCTTGACGCCGAGCACTTCATAAAAATCGCGTTTTGACATGAAACTCTCGGGCTCATAAGACCAGCGGCGCGAAGGCCTTCGCCATCGCGCCGCTGCCGCATATCATCGCAGCTGAGCGCCGCTCAGGCGGATTTCTTCTTGTCCTTGTCGTCGACCTCTTCATACGTCGCATCGACGACCTTGTCGTCAGGCTTTGCGTCGGCCTTGCCGCCTTCCGGCGCTGCGGCCGTATCGCCCTGGCCGGCCTTGTACATGGCTTCGCCCAGCTTCATCGCCGATTGCAGAAGTGCCTGCGTCTTTGTCTGGATGGCCTCGGCATCGTCGCTTCCGATGACTTCCTTGACGGCAGCCAGATCGACTTCAACCCCGGCTTTCTCTCCCGGCGACAGCTTGCTGCCGTGCTCCTTCAGATTCTTCTCGGTGTCGTGGATGACCGCGTCGGCGCGGTTGCGTGCTTCGACCAGTTCGCGCTTCTTCTTGTCGTCGGCCGCGTGGATTTCGGCATCCTTGACCATGCGGCTGATATCCGAGTCATTGAGGCCGCCCGACGCCTGGATCCGGACCTGCTGTTCCTTGCCCGTGCCCTTGTCCTTGGCATTCACATTGACGATGCCGTTGGCGTCGATGTCGAAGGTCACCTCGATCTGCGGGATTCCGCGCGGCGCCGGCGGAATGCCGACCAGGTCGAACTGGCCAAGGATCTTGTTATCGGCGGCCATCTCTCGTTCGCCCTGGAAGACGCGGATGGTGACCGCTGTCTGACCGTCTTCGGCGGTCGAGAACACCTGCGATTTGCGCGTCGGGATCGTCGTATTGCGATCGATGAGCCGCGTGAACACGCCGCCCAGTGTCTCGATGCCGAGCGACAGCGGCGTGACGTCCAACAGCAGGACGTCCTTGACCTCGCCCTTCAGAACGCCGGCCTGGATCGCAGCGCCAATGGCGACGACCTCATCGGGGTTGACGCCCCGGTGCGGCTCGCGCCCAAAGAACTGCTTCACCGTCTCGATGACTTTGGGCATGCGCGTCATGCCGCCGACGAGGACGACTTCGTCGATCTCGGACGCCTTGAGGCCAGCATCCTTGAGCGCATTGCGGCAGGGCTCGACGGTCCGTTGGATCAGCTGATCCACCAGGGTCTCGAGCTTCGAGCGCGTCAGCTTGATGTTCAGGTGCTTCGGACCGGCTGCGTCGGCAGTGATGAACGGCAGGTTCACCTCGGTCTGGACCGACGAACTCAGCTCGATCTTTGCCTTCTCGGCGGCTTCCTTGAGCCGCTGCAGAGCCAACCGATCAGTCCGCAGATCGATGCCCTGTTCCTTTTTGAACTCGCTGGCGAGGTAGTCGATGATCTCGCGGTCGAAATCCTCGCCGCCGAGAAACGTGTCACCGTTGGTCGACTTGACCTCGAATACGCCGTCGCCGATCTCGAGAACCGAGACGTCGAACGTGCCGCCGCCGAGGTCGTAGACGGCGATCGTCCCTGATTTCTTCTTTTCGAGGCCGTAGGCGAGGGCCGCGGCGGTCGGTTCGTTGATGATCCGCAGAACCTCAAGTCCGGCAATCTTGCCGGCGTCCTTCGTTGCTTGTCGCTGCGCATCGTTGAAATAGGCAGGTACCGTGATGACGGCCTGGCTGACGGTTTCGCCGAGATAGGCTTCGGCGGTTTCCTTCATCTTCTGCAGGGTGAAGGCAGAGATCTGCGACGGTGCAAAGCGCTGGCCGCGCGAGTCGACCCAAGCGTCGCCATTATCGGCCTTGGTAATCTTGTAGGGAACCAGCCCCATTTCCTTCGACACCATTGGGTCGTCGAAGCGACGCCCGATCAGTCGCTTGATAGCAAACAGGGTGTTCTCGGGGTTTGTGACCGCCTGGCGCTTGGCGGCCTGGCCAACCAGGCGCTCGCCATTGTCGGCGAACGCGACGATCGACGGCGTGGTGTTGGCGCCTTCTGCGTTCGGGATCACCTTCGGCTGCGCGCCCTCCATCACGGCGACGCAGGAATTGGTGGTACCAAGATCGATGCCGATGACTTTGCTCATGTGACGCGCGTCCTTCAAAAAGCGGCGGGTCGGGATGCCGAGGCCTCGGGGCAAGCACCCCAGCGTGGACCCCCAGTACATCTGGGGGCATTCGAATGGCGTATATAGGAGCCGGAATCTGGGCCCGCAACCGCGGCATAACCCGGCGCGGTTAATCAAGCGTTAAGCCAGTCCACGTGGGGACGCAATGCGCGTTCATCGCCGCCGCCTGATGCGGACGAAGGACTCACGCACCCGCGGACCCCTCTCCTGATGTCTCCCGATGACCATTGGTGGTTGCGATGTACACAAGTTGAGTTAAATGATTTTTCAGAAGAACTCTTGATATCTACTTGGGCATGTACATACTAACTCCAAGTCTACAAAGAGGATCTTTCCACTTGGACCAATAGAGATTGAAATGAATTCACCCCGCATTTTAGACATCATGCCGCAATCAGCGGTGAGTAACGCGCCCCCGGGCGCCAAGCCACCCACGCGTGAACGTCCATCGGTCCCTGAGATCCGGCCAGGATCGGAGGGCGGATCAGGTGTTCCCGACTCGGCGCGGCGTCGCGTCGATGAGGAGCGCGAGCGACTCGCCGTGAATGGCCAGGATGTCGCGGTGAAAGAGCCTGAACAGCGGTCCCTGCGGGAAGCCGGAGCGGCCAAACCGAATTTTTCGAATCGGGTCGGCTATTTCGACGGGTCGTCGATGATCTTCGTCGATCTCGTGGATGAGAGCACCCAGCGCGAACTCATGCGCATCTTTGGGCCGTCGCGCGCGCCGACCGATGACCCGAAGTCACCGGAGCAGGCCAGCCAAGCCTATGAGAAGACGGATCGACGCCGCGCCGGTTGAGCTCGATGGCGCGACCGTCGTCGGACGGCACAATGACCTAGCGTCAGACGGTCTGATTGATCGTGCCACCCGGTGGAATTTCATCCGCCGGCGCTTTGGCAACCACCACGAGGGCCGGTCGCAAGATCCGGCCCTGAAGCGTGTAGCCCGCCTGAACCACCTGCATTACGGTGCCCGGCGCGAGGTCACGACTTTCAGCCTGCGCAATCGCTTGATGCAAATTGTGATCGAAGGGTAGACCGCTCGGCGCCACGCGTTTGATTCCATTGCGCTCGAGAATCGCCATGAATTCCCGCTCGGTGAGTTCAACGCCCTCGGCAAACTGGTTGAGTTTTGTATCGCTGTTCCGCGCGTCCGGCGTCACGGTTTCAAGGGCGCGGCGCAGATTGTCGATGACACTGGTGAGTTCTCGCGCGAACGACGATAGGGCAAACCGCTCGCGCTCTTCGATCTCGCGCTGCGCACGCCTGCGGGTGTTCTCGGCCTCGGCAAGTGCGCGCAATGCCTGATCCTTGAGCTTCGCCTGCTCGGCTTCGGCCTCTGCCAAGCGCGTCTCCGCCACGGCGACCCTCGCCACCATGGCGCTCAGCGGGTCCTGCGGCAGGCTTTCGTCAGCACGCAGATTCTCGGCGGCCGTCGCCTCGTCTGCCTTCGAAGTCTCGTGGGGCATCATCGCGAAGTACTCCTGAAACCAACTCAACCGATGAGGCGACCGATCATCCGAGCCGTGTAGTCGACCATCGGAATCACGCGCGCGTAATTCAGACGCTGCGGGCCGATCACGCCGATCGCACCCACGATTTCCGAACGCGTGTTCTTATACGGTGCGATCACCATCGAACAGCCAGCAAGATCAAACAGTGCGTTGTCGGCCCCGATGAAGATCTGAACGCCGTCGGCGCCTTGCGCCGCTTCCAGCAACTTGACCATCGTCTCTCGCGTTTCGAGCGTTTCGAACAGCATGCGGATACGTTCCAGATCCTCCAGCGCGGTCACATCCTGTAGCAGGCTGGCTTGGCCGCGCACGATCAGCGCATCGGAACGCACGTCGGCCGATCGCGTCGCCAGCCCTGCTTCGACCACTTTGCGTGTCAGCTCGTCCAGAGCTGCGCGCTGGGTCGCGAGTTCGGCCAGAACATCGCTGCGCGCCTCGCCCAGCGTCCGGCCCGACAGACGTGTGCTCAGGAAATTGCTCGCCTGCGCGAGTTGCGACGGCGTGAGCCCGGCCGGCACCTCAATGACGCGGTTCTCGACCAGCCCATTTGTCGTGACCAGGACCACCAATGCCCGGCAATTGCCCAGATTCACGAACTCGACATGCTTGAGGGACTGGTCGCTCTTGGGTGCCAGCACCAGGCTCGCGCAGCGCGACAGGCCGGCAATCGCCATCGATGCGTCACGCAGCGCTTGCGGCAGCGACTGTCCAGCGGCGGCACATTGGGCGTCGATGGTCGCGCGCTCGTCCTCGCTCAACGATCCGAGCTCGAGCAAACCGTCAACGAACAGCTTCAATCCGATCGCCGTCGGCAGACGACCAGCCGACGTGTGCGGCGCGTAAAGCAGCCCGAGATCCTGAAGATCCGCCATGACGTTGCGGATCGTCGCCGGCGACAGGGTTACCCCAAGTCGACGGGCAAGCGTGCGCGAACCGACCGGCTCACCCGTTGCGACAAACGCCTCGACGATCTCCCGGAAGACTTCGCGACTGCGCTCGTTGAGAGTGGCAATCGTCGCCGAGGTCTGTGCCGGTGTCGCGAGGCCGCCGAGCTTGACCATGTTCATGACTCTCAATCTATGAATGACGACCCAGGGCGTCAACGCAACGGGCTCGATCAAGCTGCGGACACAGCTATGGACTTTGCCAGGCGAGACGACTAATCGTCCCACATCCTCAAACGTTTCAGAGCCACAATCTCAGCGGCGGTCATTCATGCGTCCTTCGGGCCGAGCTAGCGATCAATTGCGTGCAGTTCGGCTCGAGCCGGGTTTCGCCAAGCATGCCGAAGGCTCGTGCATGGTTCGTTTTGGCGACACCCATGTGCTGTGCGCGGCGAGCGTCGACGAGAAAGTACCGCCGTTCCTACGCAACACTGGTCAGGGTTGGATCACGGCCGAATACGGGATGCTGCCACGGTCGACCCATACGCGTACCGATCGTGAGGCTGCGCGTGGCAAGCAATCGGGTCGAACGCTCGAGATCCAGCGCCTGATCGGCCGCTCGCTGCGCGCCTGTGTCGACCTGAAGATCCTCGGTGAGCGTCAGATCAAGCTGGATTGCGACGTCATTCAGGCCGATGGCGGGACGCGGACCGCGGCGATCACCGGCGCTTGGGTCGCCTTGCATGGGGCGCTCGGGCGCCTCCAGCGCAACGGGCAACTCACGCGCTCGCCGCTCACCGGTCAGGTGGCGGCAGTTTCCTGCGGCTTGTTCGCCGGCACGCCGGTGCTGGATCTCGACTACGCCGAGGATTCGAAGGCGCAGGCCGACGCCAATTTCGTTCTCACCGCCGACGGGCGGATCATCGAGGTTCAGGGCACCGCCGAAGGAGAGCCATTCTCCGAGGCCGCCTTCCTCGATCTGATGGCCCTCGCCCGCCGCGGCGTCGCCGAGCTGGTGGCCCTGCAGCAAGCGGCTGTCGCGAAGTGAGCTCCTGCGCCGGGTCTAGCCGGCGCGCTGCGCAGCAATGAACGCCCGCGATTTGGTGGCGTAGACGCCGCGATCGAAGCGGTTCGTCCCGATGAAGTGAAGGAACACTGACTGGTCGGGATCCATATTCAGATCGAAGCAGGCATATCTCGGATAGGGGATGACCGTCGCGGAAGGTGAATTGGCGACGACGAAATTCGACGCCAGTTGCTCCGTACCCCACTCACGCCAGCGCGTCGGCAGCTGCGTGTCCATCCAGCGTGAGAATTCAGCCAAGCGAGCATGCGAGAAAGCATGTCGCGCGAATCCCGAGAACCCGGCCGAACCGCGGACATAGCGAAGCCCGGCAGCGCCCGGGGCCTGGTCAAGGATCTGCTCGGCGGCGATCTGCACATGGCCGGGGCTCTGCTGGCGGGCGAAAGCCGCGGCTTCGGCGACCGGGACGAGCGCGCGGCCCTGGCGGGTTCCGAGGACGAAGGACGTGTTCCGCTCGACGCACTCGATGACTTCGGGAATCGCGCCGCATGTCACCGTGTCCGAGTCGACCTGGATCACGTAACTCTCAGGTGTCTTTCCGAGAATGAACCACAGTCGCTCCCAACACCCGCCGCGCGGGCAAGGCGAAGGATCGACCCCGGAGATCGGATGAATTTCCACACCGGGTAGATGCCGTCGCAGGATCACCTCGTCATCCTGCTGGAGTGATCCGTCGCTGACGATGGCGATCCGGCCGTAGCCGATGGCCGTGTAGATGGACTTGATGGCGACAAGGTACATGCGCAGGTCGTTGTGCGACATGAGGCTCGCGAATGTCAGCGGAACGGGGCCGTCACGCATCGCCAATGGCGGCGTATCCAAGACGCCCGCGATGCGATGATTGAACCGGTTGACTGTGAACTGGCGCCGGAATTGATAGAGCATGGTCTGGCCTTCTTGGAACGCGCCGCGTCATCACGCAGTCATAGAGAGATCAGAGGTGCAGTATAACGGCACCGGAATCAGAGTAGCCCACCGAAAGCGTAGCAAACATGAATCGGCGTCTTACCGAACCGCGGCTGGTGATTGCGAGCCACAATGGGGGCAAGATCCGCGAGATCGGTGCGCTGCTCCAGCCACTCGCGATCGCAGCGATCAGCGCGGCCGAACTTGGCCTGCTGGAGCCGGAGGAGACCGGCGCGAGCTTTGAGGCAAATGCAGAACTCAAGGCTGTCGCAGCGGCGCGGGCGAGCGGATTGCCCGCGCTCGCCGATGATTCGGGGCTGGTCGTGCCCGCCCTTGGCGGTGCGCCGGGGATCTACTCCGCCCGCTGGGCCGGCCCCAACAAGGATTTCTCGCAAGCGATGCGCCGGGTGGAAGACGAACTCGTGGGCATGACCGATCGGCGCGCCCATTTTGTCGCGGTTCTCTCACTCGCCTGGCCTGATGACCATGTCGAGACCTTCCGTGGCGAGGCGCATGGGCATTTGATCTGGCCGCCCCGTG
>JANNTF010000906.1:0-3981 GCA_031403455.1 Alphaproteobacteria bacterium
TCCTTGTTCAGGAGCACGTCCTTGTACCAGAACATCATGTCGTCGGCGCCGAAGGGCGCGCCGTCGGACCAGCGCGCACCCTTGCGCAGCTTGATCGTCCAGACCTTGAAGTCGGCGGAAGACTCGGCCCCGGCCGCGATCTTGGGCTCGAGCTTCGAGCCGTCCGGCGCGAAGCGGAACAGCGAGTCGTAGACGACGCGCACGTAGTTGTTGGCATCCGCTGGGCCGAGAAAGGCGCGGCGCCAGACGCCGCCATACTGGCCGGTACGCTCGACCACGGGGACGAGCAGCGGCTGCTCCGGCAAGCGGTTCTCGACCGCGGGCAGCCGGCCAGCCTTGACCTGCTCGGCCATCGCCGGTGATTCCTTGTACTTGCCGGCCTGCGCCGATGCATCGCTCAATGCCGTCCCGGCAAGGAGAAGTCCGCCGAGCACCGTGGCTGCGGCCCGTTTCCCAATCATCATCGTCATGTTTCCTTCCTCCCGTCGATCTTCGCCATCATGGTCGAATTGAGGCGCGCAGTGTCCACGAAATAGCCTGGCGTGACGAGTCCCGGAATGAGCCGTCCCGACGGCGGCGTCACCGAGGGTTGCGTTGCCAAGATGCGGGCCTATTGTCGTCGTTCATTCGTGGAGAGATCGATGATGCGTACTTGCCTGCTGCCCCTACTTGGCGTCGCCATGCTGACATCGGCCGCGGCCGCACAGCAATTCCAGACGCCCCCGGCGTGCTGGACCGCGCCGCGCATCACGCATGGCCCATGGAGCGAGCAGCCCGGCGAGCGGGCGACGGTGACGCGCGACCGCGTGACCGGTGGTGAGGCCGCGACCTGGACGCTATCGCCAAACGGCGCCTATCGCTTCCGCAAGGCCGATCCGGATTTCAGCGCGCCACCGCCATGGAACACGCGCATCGTCATCGAGACGGAGCGGCCGGAAGCGGTCGTGGTCGAGCTCAAGAACCACGGCAACGCGACCGCCTATGCGGTGTGGGTCAACGAGAAGCTCGTGCTGGTGCGCGTCTGGTGGGGCCGCGTGCTTGGCGCTGATCTGCTCGTCGATGTCGAGAAGGCGGAGATCGTGTGGAAGGAAACCGCGCGCGGCGGCGATGCGCCCTTCGAGCAGTCGCGCGGTCAGACCTGCCCGCCGCGCTAGGGGAGATCGCCCGGTTCAACGCGGCGGTTCGGGGCTGCGCCAGCGCGTCAAGGCGAGTACGGCGCCGCCGGCGATCAGGCCCCAGAAGGCGCCGCTGATGCCGATGAAGGTGAGTCCGGAACCGGAGACGAGGAAGGTGATGATCGCCGCCTCGCGCTCCGGTGCGGTCGCGACGGCGCCGAGCAGTGCCGCGCCGAACGCGCCGAGCAGCGCGAGCCCGGCGACCGCCTCGATCAGGATCGGTGGCGACGCGCCGATGAACGCCGTGGCTGCGCCCGCCGCGAGGCCGAAGCCGATATAGCCGATGCCGGCGACGACCGCGGCCCAGTAGCGGCGCTGCGGATCGGGATGCGCATCGGCGCCGGCGCAGAGCGCGGCCGTGATCGCCGCGAGGTTGACGGCATGCGCGCCGAACGGCGCCGAGACGATCGTGAAAATTCCGGTCGTGCGGAAGATCGGCCCTGTGTCCGGCCTATAGCCGTTGATGTTCAACACCGCCATGCCGGGGATGTTCTGCGATGCCATGGTGACGATGAAGAGCGGCACGGCAATGCCGATCAGCGCGGCAAACGAGAAGCTGGGCGTGACGAGCACGGGGTTTGGCCACAGCGAGCCCAGCGAGGCGACGGAGAATTTCGTGGTCGCGCCGATCATGACGATGGTGACCAGCACCGCGACCGGCACGGCGAAGAGCCGCTTGAACCGCGCCGTCACCGCCCAGGCGATCACGATCGGCAGCGCCAGCAGCGGCGCCTGCGCCACGGCGCGTACGGGCGCCAGACACAATCCGAGCAGCACGCCCGCGAGCATCGCATTGGCGAGCGGCGCGGGGATCGCCGCGACCCAGCGGCCGAGCGGCTTCCACAGACCGGCGACGAAGATCAACGCGCCGGTCACCAGGAACGCGCCCACCGCGGCGGGAAATCCGCCCTCGAGCGCGCCCGATGTCGCGAGCAGCGCGGCGCCCGGCGTCGACCACGCGATGCTGATCGGCTGCCGCGTCTTCAGACTCAACAGGATCGCGCAGAGTCCCATCGCGATCGACAGCGCCATCAGGCCGGACGCCGCTTCGACGCGGCTCGCGCCCACGGCGGTCAGCCCCTGGATGATGACCGCGAACGAACTCGCGAACCCGACGAACGACGCGAGCAGACCGGCGGCCAGCGCCTGAGGAGAGAACGAACGAAGCATGAGCGAATCGAGCGGGAGCCTAGCAAGTTTCCCGCGCGACGGAATGCTTCGCTCTTGCCGTTGCGTGCGGGCCCCAGCGTTGGACCCGTTCGATCAGGGCGACGGGCGGTCGGCGCCGTCGGCGCGTGCGCGCTCGATCGCACGACCGGCGACTCGTTCACCGATCTGCTGGCCGGCGGTGACGTCGCTGGGGTAGTGGATGCCGGCCCATACGCGTGAATCGCCCGACTCCCGTCCGAGCGCCGTGACCGCCGTGGCGTCGCGCGGGAACAGATGCCCGAGCAATGTCGCGGAAGCCATCGAGTAGCAGGCGTGCGCGGCCGGATAGCTCGGATGATTGGGTGTCGGAAACACGGTGCGGAATTCGCGGTCGAGCTGGAAGGGCCGGATCGTCCAGTAAGTGTATTTCCCATCCCAGCACGCGACGCCGGCATCGTAGAACGCCGCCTGGAACAGGGCATAGGCACGGGCCACGCGTGGCGCATTCGCGGCCTGCCCATACTCCAACAGGAGCCGTCCGAGATGGGCGTTCCAATATTGGTAATTGCGCAGCCCGCCCACCGCGTACTCCCAGAACAGCGCGTCGCCATTGGTCTTCGGCGTGCGCTGGAATGCGCGAACCTTGTCCATCTCCGCCGCGCGCTCCGGGGAGTCATGCGCCGCCGGCGCCGCCGGGCGGAACTCGCTCGGTGACGTGAGAAGCCAGGGCATCCAGGTCGCGGCTTGCGGAACAATCGGATTGGTGCCGCTCCAGAGACCCGGCGCGGTCGGCACGCTCCCGGTCCAGGGTTGGTCGGATCGATCGCGCCGCCCGCGCTCCAGCGCCACGGCCGCGACCTTCCGGCCAAGCTCGATTCCGGCCGCGACATCGCTCGGGAAAGCAACGCCGGCGAGCAGGCGCATCCGCCCCGCTTCCTCCGCCAGTCGGGTGAACTCCGCCGCACGCTGCGGGAAGATTTCGGCGAGCACGGCGGCGGCGACCGCGCCGGCGACGGCATGCTCGTCCGGGTAGGATGGGCTTGGCGGCGTTGCGATCACGGTCTGCAGCGTCGGATCCGTTACGGCCGGTCGCGCGCGACCATGGGCGTATTTGCTGTCCCACGCCGCGATCATCGCGTCGGCGAGCGCGGTGTGCAGCAACGCGAGTCGGCGCGAGGCGACGTTGGCGTTGATGCCGGCCCGCAGCGCTTCATCCACCGCGATCTGGTTCCAGCGATACGAGGGAGCCACGGCATCCCACCAGACGATTCGTTCGCGCGCCTCCGCGTTGCGTGACGCTGCCATGCCGCGCAGTGTTTCGATCTCGGTTCGCGTGGCCGCGGCATCGGGCGGCGGCGGAAGGCGGAACTGGCCACCAGAAGACAGCACCCAGGTTCGCCACCCGCCGGCGCCGGGCTCGATGCGGTCGACGGTCCCGGAAGGCTGGGCGTCGGCTGGGCCGGGAAGCGCTAGGAGAGTGCCAAACAACAACGCAGCGACAGCAGTGCGACCGACACATCGTAGACGCATCATGTCTTCCTCCGGCGGCTTGGATCGAGCGCAGTGGCCCTGCACACTGAGCGCTTTGATCCGCGAGGTTCAAATGATTTTTCTGTGCCTTGGGCGCCACCCGGGGGAGCTTATCGACTAGCGTCGG
>JANNTF010000907.1:0-4028 GCA_031403455.1 Alphaproteobacteria bacterium
GAGGCCTGCCTGTGCTCGTCGTCCCTCCTCGAATGAGGAGGGACAGGCGATCTCGCGAAGGCGAGATCGCCGGGGTGGTGAGTCCGAAACAAATCGACGCTGGATCGATTTTCTGGTTCGTCGACGAACGCGCTGCCCGCCAGCTCGGCGTCCAGCCACGATTGAGATCCAGCCATCGGCACCTCGCTCTCTGCGAATCGGTGCCAGCCAACGAATCACGTTAGATTCCCGCAGCGCAAGAACGACGAAGATGTGGCTAATCGAAAGACCCTACATCCCCGCCAGCGCCGTCTGCCTTCCCGTGTCCAGGCGTCTCTCCAGCCGTCGGCTGAGCAGCGACAGCGGCCAGCAGATGGCGAAGTAGAGGAGGGCGATGATCGGGTAGACGGTCATTGGTTGGAAGGTGACGTTGACGATCAGCTGGCCGGCGCGCGTTAGTTCGACGAAGCCGATGATCGCGGCGATCGAGGTGCCTTTGACGAGTTGGACGAGGAAGCCGACGGTTGCCGGAATCGAGATGCGCAGGGCCTGGGGCAGCACGATCTTCGCCATCGTCACGCCCCAGCCGAGACCGAGCGATCGCGCGGCGTCCCATTGGCCTGAAGGAATCGACTGGATGCAGCCGCGCCAGATCTCGCCGAGGAAGGCGGCGGCGTAGCAGGTGAAGGCGAGCGTCACCGCCGGCCACGGGTCGAGGCGCAGGCCGAACACCACGGTGATCCCGTAATAGACCAGGAAGAGCTGCATCAGCACGGGCGTGCCCTGGAAGAGCTGAATGAATCCCGCGCTCACCCAGCGCAGCGGCGCGATCGTACCGGCGCGCATCACGGCGATGGCGAGGCCGAGGATGGCGCCGCCGACGAATGCGACAATCGACAGCAGCACCGTCCAGCGTACCGCGAGAATGAGATACCAGAACTCGTTGACGCCGAAATCGCGACTCATCGCTTGCCCTCCGCCGGCCGGCCGCGCACGAAGCCGAGCCAGTAGATCGCGCCGAGCACGGCGCGAAATCCGAACGCCATCGCGAGGTAGAGGCAGGTCGCGGCGAAATAGAATTCGAAGGAGCGGAAGGTCGTGGATTGCAGCGTGTTGGTCATGCCCGTGAGCTCTTCGACGGAAATCGCCGAGATGATGCTCGAGCCGAGCATCAGCAGCACGAACTGGCTGGCGAGCGCGGGGAAGGCGACCTTGATCGCCTGACGCAAAACGATCAGCCGGAAGATCTGGAAGCGGCCGAGGCCCAGCGCGGCGCCGGCTTCGACCTGGCCATGCGCCACCGAGTCGATGCCGCCGCGCACGATCTCGGTCGCATAGGCGCCGAGATTGAGGCTCATGCCGATCAGCGCCGCTTCCCAGGCGTCCAGCCGCAGATTGATCCCAAGCTGCTGGCCGAGCGCCGGCAGCGAGAAATAGATGAGGAAGAGTTGGATCAGGAACGGCGTGTTGCGCGTGAACTCGACATAGCAGCGCACGATCGTCCGGACGGCGACGCGCTTCGAGTTCTGCAGGAAGGCGCAGATCACCGCGATCGAGGTGCCGAAGATCATCGCGCCCGCCGACAGCTTGACCGTCAGCCACGCACCGAGCAGCAGGCGCGGCAGATTCTCGACGACCGGTCCGAATTGGAAGACGTATTTCACGCGCAAACCGCAGCGCGGCCCTCGCCCCGCGCCGATCGCGGGATGAGGGCCGGCGAGGCAGAGGTCAGAATGTCGGCAGGTCGATGAGCTTCACGCCGGTGTATTTCTCGTAGATCTGCGCGAGCACGCCGTTCTGCTTGTTGATGAACACCCAGGTGTTGATCCAGCGCAGCAGCTCATGATCGCCGGGCTTCACCGCCGCCGCGTAATAGGCGGTCGTGACCGTGATCTTGTCCTCGAGATTGCGGCCGGGGTTGCGGTCGCGGATCGACTTGGCGCCGAAGGCGGACATGCCCGCGGCATCGACCTGGCCGGAAATCAGCGCCTGGATGGTCGCCGCCATGTCGTCGAAGAAGACGATGTTGGTGCCTTGCGGCGCGACGCGCGGCACTGTCGCTTCCTCGAGAGTCGCGCGCGTGATGCCGATGCGCTTGCCCGCGAGATCGGCTGCGGATTTGATCCCGACATTGGCGGGGCCGGTGACGACGATCGAGAGCGCGCCATGCGGGTTGGCGAACATCACGACTTTCGCGCGGTCGAGCGTGATGCTGAGCGACGAGATCGCGATGTCGGCGCGCCCGGAGAGCAGGGCGGGTATGCGGTTCGGGCCGGTGACCTGGACGAGCTCCAGCTCGACGCCGAGATCCTTGGCGAGTTGACGCGCCGTCGCGACTTCGGAGCCGTCGGGCTGGCCATCGGCGCCGAGAATGCCGAAGGGCGGCGCGGTGACTTCCGCCGTGATGCGGATCTTCTTCTCCTTCAGGATGCGATCGAGCGCGTTCTGCGCTTCGGCCGGCGTCGCGATCGCCAGCGCGAAGAATCCCGACAGCGCGATACCCAATAATCTCAGTTTCGAAATCATGACGTTCCCCCGATTTGGCTCATGGCTTAGGATTGCGGATGAGAGTCGTGGCGGATGTGGACCTGTTTGACAATGCTCGTTCCGCGCCGGCGCACCCGCTATTTCCTCCTCTTGACCGGCCGGCGGCGGCGCCAGAAACGGAAGATCGCGACAATCGACGTCGGGATCAGCTGTGCCGCTTCGAGCAGCATCTTCGCTTCCTCGGCGGGATCGAGATCGACGGGCGCCTCGTCCTCCTCGTCCCGCCAGAACGCCGCGATCGGCGTGATGACCACGCTGTCCTCCTTCGATTCGAATAACGGTGTCCAGGCTTCCGCGCGCAGCCGGATGCCGTCGAGGAAGCCTTCGGCCCAATCCATCGCGATCGGCTCGCCATCCTCGTCCTGCCAGAAGATCGGCGCAAAACTCTCGGGCGACTGGGTCAGCACGCGCAGGATCTCGTCGTAGCGCGCGCTGATGATCCCGAGCACGCGCTTCGCTTCATCCGGCGACTCGAAATTCGGCTTGCCGTTCCAGACCAGCGGCAGCCATTCATCCGGCGCGACCGGCGCGGGGCCGATCGCGATCGCGGTCAGGAAGCCGTCGAGATCCGATAGCAGCATCGAATCCTCGGGCGCGCGGTCCGACATCAGGAACGCCTCGAGAAAAGCGAGGTCCTCCTCGGTGACTTCGACGATCTCGCCGCTCTCGGGGGGCTTGGGCATGATGTGCGTTCCTCTTCAGCGCGGGCTTACTTCGTCGGCGCGAGTTCCAGTCTCGCATAGGCTTCCGGCGGCGCGTGATTGGCCTGCATGCGCGCGAGCATCAGCGCGATCATCCGCGCCTCGATCGCCGGATCGTCGAGCCGGTGCTGCTGGCCCGGATCGCTCGCGAGATCGTAGAGCCGCGTGTCGTTCTCGATCATCGAGCCCGGCCCGTAATAGCGATGCAGGGGCGAGCGGCGATGCACAGGCACTTTCAGCAGCGGCACGCCCTTGGAGAATGGAAACGGCGGCGCGAGCGTGGAATCGGCGAGTTCCTCCGTCGTGAAGAGCTGTTTGATATGCGTCGGCATCACCGTGTACTGGAAGATCTCCTGTTCCATCAGATCGAACGGGTAGCGGTGATAGGTGTAACGCCCGTCGGTCACGTTCACGGCGCCGCCGAAATATCCGAAGATCACCGAATCGCGTCCCGGCGACTTGCCCTGGAGATGCCTGAGCAGCGACACGCCCTCGTTCTCCGCCGGCGGCGCGACGCCATGAAGATCGAGCATCGTCGCGGCGAGATCCATCGTCTGAGTCAGCGCGGCCGTGCGCTTGCCGGCAGCCTGAGGCTGGCGCGGGTCATGGACGAAGAGCGGGATATGCACGATCTCCTCGTACATGTTCATCCGGTTCTTGGCCCAGAAATCATGCTCGCCGAGCAGGAAGCCGTGATCGGTCGTGACCACCAGCGCGGTGTCCTTCCACATGTCGTGCCGGTCGAACTCGTCGAGCAGCTCGCCGAGGAGCGAGTCGCAGAGCGACACCAGCGCGTAGTAA
>JANNTF010000908.1:0-2059 GCA_031403455.1 Alphaproteobacteria bacterium
GCCGATGAACTCGCGGATGCCTATCAGGATGCCGAGGATGGCCGCACCAGCGTCGAGTCAGCGGCGCTAGCCGCGCAATCGACGGCCACCGCCGCCGAGCGCAAGAGCCAAGTGCTGCAGGAGCGGATCGATACGATCGAGAGCCGTCTCGCCCAACGCGAGGACACGCTCACGCGCCAGCTCGAACACATCACCAAACGCCTAACGAACGTCGCCGCGCAATTCGATGCGAATTGAAGTTTTCGCGTGACCCGCACGTTTCGTCGGTTGTTCGCGGACCAGCCACGCCCTATGTTGCGTCTTGGACGGAGCTGCGTGGCGCGTCAGGTCACAATATCCCTGGGGCCGATACGTTACCTCTCGGGAGCTGTCTCTGCCGGGGCCCTGGCCCCGGTACTACGGTGCCCACCTGCATCAAGCGGGCCGCAGAGGATTTGAGCACCAACGGCCAATCGTGGCTTCGTCCAATTTCCCCTTCATGAGCAGCAAACACCCCTCCGAATCCGCGATCTCGCAGGCGCGGAACGTCGAAGCCGCTGACTCGTGCGCTCGGGCCAAGCGCGCGCTGCGCGTAGAGCTGCGGGCGCGCAGGGCGCGGCTTGCCGCCGCCGCGGCGCCAGATGTCCCCGACGCGGCCGCGCGGAGTCTGATGCGCGCCTTGGCGGCCATGCCGGTGACCACCCTGGCGGGGTATTGGCCGATGGGCGACGAGTTCGATGCGCGCCCGGCCATGAACGCGGCCGCCGCCCAGGGCTGGTCCTGCGCCTTGCCGGTGGTCACGGGGCGTGATGCGCCGCTGGTGTTCCGGTGCTGGCACCCCGGCGACGAACTCGAGGCCGGTGGGTTCGGAACCTCGGTGCCGCGGCTGACGCGCGGCGAGATCCTGCCCGATATCGTGCTGGTACCGTTGCTCGGCTTCGACGCCACTGGGCTTCGCCTCGGGTATGGCGGGGGCTATTACGACCGCACCCTGGCGCAGCTGCGCGCGCGTGGCGGAATCCGCGCGATCGGACTCGCCTTCGCTGGCCAGGAAGTCACTATTGTTCCGGCCGATGGCTTCGACCAGCGCCTCGATTGGATCATTACCGAGGGCGGCCTGCGCCGCTTTGCCGAGGAGCGTGCATGAAACTACTGTTTCTCGGCGATGTGGTCGGCCGCTCCGGGCGCGATTGCCTGGCAAAGCATCTGCCGATGCTGCGTCAGCGGCTGTCGCTGGATTTCGTCGTCGCCAATGGCGAGAACGCCGCGCATGGCTTCGGCATCACCGACAAGACGGCACGCGAACTCTATGGATGCGGCGTCGATTGCATCACGACGGGCAATCACATCTGGGATCAACGCGAGATCATCGGCACGATCGACGCGGACCCGCGGCTGCTGCGCCCGATCAATTTTCCGCGCGGCACGCCTGGTCGCGGGATTGGCGTCTTCACCGTCGGGCAGCGCCGTATCGTCGTCGTGAACGTGATGGCGCGACTGTTCATGGACGCGCTCGACGATCCGTTCGCGGCCGTCGAATCGGTGCTCACGACGCAGCGCCTGGGCGCCGGAGTGGATGTGCTGATGATCGATGTGCATGGCGAGGCGAGCAGCGAAAAGATGGCGATCGGTCATTTCTGCGATGGTCGCGCATCACTGGTGGTCGGGTCCCATAGCCATGTCCCGACGGCCGATGCGCAGATTCTACCCGGCGGCACGGGGTATCAGACGGATGCCGGGATGTGCGGCGACTACGATTCGGTCATCGGCATGAAAAAAGCTCCGGCGATCCAACGCTTCATTCGCAAGATGCCGGGAGAGCGGCTGTCGCCCGCCGAGGGCGAGGGGACGCTGTGCGGCATCTTTGCCGAGATCGACCCCACATCCGGCCTCACCCTGCGCATCGATCCCGTCCGCATCGGTGGTCGTCTGAAGCCGACGATGCCGGGCTGACGACATGTTGCTTCGTCGCGTCCCCAGCTTAGACTCTAAAGACGCGGCTCGACCAGGATAGGAGCGCAGTGGCCTTTCGTGATGGTACCGATGCGGTAATGGATCCGACCGACGCGCGCGCGCGCGC
>JANNTF010000909.1:0-2786 GCA_031403455.1 Alphaproteobacteria bacterium
GCCCGTTGGGATGGCGGCGGTTCTACGCGTCCTCTGCGGGCGGATCAAGGGATCAGCCGCCTCGGGATTGCGCCTCGGCCAGGTCGTTCCAGACCAGCTGGTCGGCGAGCTTGCCGTCGCGGATGACGAAACGATCGATGAAACGGATGCCCTCGAAGGGGCGGCCATCCGGCCATTCGCCGTGGAGCGTGCCGAAGCAATAGACGATCGTCTCGCCATCCGCGGCGGCCATCTCGTCGAAGCGCTCGTAGCGCTTCTTCACCCAGCGATAGCGCGGCTTCGCCCAGGCGACGACATCCGCGAGCCGCGTGAAGCGCGCAGGCCCCGGGAACACCATCGCGAAGCCGGGCGCGAGCATCGCGTTCGCACGCGCCAGATCGCGCGCCTCCATCGTCTCGAGATAGGATTTCACGATCGCCGTGCCGCTCATCGCCGCCGCCCTTTCGCTTGCGAAGCGCGCACCATAGCATCGCGTGACGTCCCGCCAGCCGTGATTCCTCGCAAGAGACAGCAACGAGACATGACCAGTGCCGCCTGGCTCGCCCAATGGAGCCGCTTCGCCGAGATCGCTGTCTTCGCGGATCTGCCCCCGCCCGTGGTGGCGCGCGCGCGCCTCACGCTGCTGGATACGCTCGGCGCCATCGTCGCCGGACAGCAGGAGGCGGAGATCGCGGCGCTGGTCGCGCGTCTTGTTCGGCTCGGCGGTTCAGGCGCGGCGGCGGTGGTGATCGGCACCGGACAACGCGCGCCGGCGATGACCTCGGTCTTCCTCAATGGTGTCGCGGGCACGGCGCTGGAACT
Organism: Alphaproteobacteria bacterium; assembly: GCA_031403455.1. Lineage (GTDB taxonomy): Bacteria > Pseudomonadota > Alphaproteobacteria > CACIAM-22H2 > CACIAM-22H2 > CAIOSQ01. The sequence continues at coordinate 802 of JANNTF010000909.1, forward strand.
CGACGAGGGCAATCGTTTCGCGCGCGGGCATCCCGCGATCCATGTGCTGCCCGCCGCGCTCGTCGCCGCGCAACGCCAGGGCAGCAATGGCCGCGACTTCGTGATCGCGCTCGCTCTGGGCTACGAGATCGCCGCGCGCATCGGCGCGGCCGCGCAATTGCGCCCGGGTGTCCATCCGCACGGCACCTGGGGCGTGGTCGGCGCCGCGGTCGCGATCGCGAAGCTCAGCGGCGCCAACGCCGCGCAATTCACGCATGTCATCAACATCGCGTCGTCCCTGTCGCTGGCGACGAGCATGCGCACGGCGCTCGAAGGCGGCACGGTGCGCAATGCCTATGCCGGTATCGCCAATCAGCTCGGTCTGATGGCGTGGGAGATGGCGGCGGCCGGGTTCGCGGGCGAGCGCGACGGCGTGGCGACCGTGTTCGGCACCATCACTGGAAATTCGTTCAGGCCCGACGCGATGGTCGAGCAGCTCGGTGTGCGCTGGGAGATCGCACGCAATTATTTCAAGCGCCATGCCTGCTGCCGCTACAACCACGCGACATTGGATGCGCTCGAAGCGATCGTCGGCGCACATGGCAGGATCGATGCCGCGCGTGTCGCACGAGTCGAGGTCGATACCTACGCGGCGGCGGCCGAGCTCGCCGATCCGCGCCCGCACAATGCCTTGGCGGCACGCTTCTCCGTGCCCTATGCGGTGGCGGCGTTCCTCACGCGCGGTCAGGCGGACGTGCCGGCCTTCCGCGCCGAGGCGCGCGGCGATGCGCGGATTCTCGATCTCGCGTCACGTGTGACGTTGCGCGAAGACACGGCGATGACGGCGCGTCTGCCCGCCGAGCGCCCCGCGCGTGTCACGGTCACCATGGATGACGGCCGCATGCTGAGCGCCACATGTCGCAGCAATCGCGGCGACGCCGATGATCCTTACCCGGTCGAGGAGATCGAGGCGAAATTCCTCGCGCTCACGGCGCCGGTCTGGGGGGAGGCGCATGCATCGGCCGTAATGCGCGCCACACACGCGATCGACGGCGCCGCGGATCTGCATGAACTCTGCTCACTCATTGGTCACTGAGGAACATTCATGGTCTCGCTCAAGCAACGTTTCGCCGCGCCCGGCATCGTCGTCGCGCCCGGCATCTATGACGGCCTCTCGGCGATGCTCGTCGAGCAGGCCGGGTTCGAGGCCGCGTATCTGTCGGGCGCGTCGATCGCCTACACGCGCTTCGGCTATCCCGACATCGGCCTCGTCTCGATGAGCGAGGTGGTCGACACGGTCGTCGCGATTCGCGAGCGCACGACGATCCCGTTGATCGTCGACATCGACACCGGCTTCGGCAACGCGCTCAACGTCCAGCGCAGCGTCTGGGCCTTCGAGCGCGCCGGCGCCTCGGCCGTGCAGCTCGAGGACCAGGTCACGCCCAAGCGCTGCGGGCATCTGCGCGACAAGGCGCTGATCCCGGCCGCGGAGATGGTCGGCAAGATCAGGGCCGCGCTCGACGCGCGCACGGGCGACATGGCGCTGATCGCGCGCACCGACGCGATCGCGGTCGAGGGCTTCGAGGCGGCGCTCGAGCGCGCCGAGCGCTACGTCGAGGCCGGCGCCGACGCGCTCTTCGTCGAGGCGCCGCCCACGCGCGAGGCGCTGGCCACCGTGGCGCAACGTTTCGCCGGCCGCATACCGGTGATGGCGAACATGGTCGAGGGCGGCCGGACACCGATCCTGCCGGCCGCCGAGCTCGAGGCGCTCGGCTACAAGCTGGTGATCTTCCCCGGCGGCACGGTGCGCGCGCTCGCGCACGCGCTGGGCGGCTACCTCGCGAGCCTGAAAGCGCACGGCACCACCGATCCGTGGCGCAACCGGATGCTCGACTTCCAGGGCATCAACACGCTGCTCGACACCGACGGCTTCCTCGCCCGCGGCAAGGAATTCGACCCCGAGGGCGGCGCATGATCGATCCCGTCACGCTGGCCGTGCTCAAGGG
>JANNTF010000910.1:0-8844 GCA_031403455.1 Alphaproteobacteria bacterium
CGGAGCAAATATAAACGTTTGGTTTTTGAACCATTCAAACATTAAAATGATATATACAACCATTAAAATCAATAAAGTAACTAATATACCTATACAAGCATGTTTAATAGTTTTTGCAGAAGCCGTTTTTTTATTATCAGAAACAATCTCGGGTTCAGACATTATTTATATTTATATTTATAAAAATAAACATTAGTATGTTTTTTCAAAATCGAAGATTTCAAACTTTTCTCACAGAAATCATTTTTGAATCATACAACATCAACTCTCCAATACCCTTCAGATTTGAAGATGTTGATGGTCGTGATACAATATTTAACATTTCTACATCAGTTTTTTCATTTGCTAAATCTGTTATAATTTTAGTTAATGGTTTAATAAACCCTTCTTTTTTAATTTTTCCTCCATCACTACCGTTTAAAGAAACAATTTGTATTAAACTCCAATCATCTTTTGAAAAAACTTGTTTATATTCGCATAAACTAGAAGACATTTTATTGATAAAAAGTATTTTTAAACCCATAAATATGTTTTTAGCGCCGAACTACGCCTCGACCGTCGCCATGGGCCTGATTCACAACGCGATCGGCGAGAAGGCCGCGGACTTCCTGACCGGAAAGCGATCGGCCCAGGAGACGCTCGCCGATATCGAGGCTTCGTATCTCGTCAAGGCTAGGGAGCAAGGGCTCGTGAAGTAGACGCGGCGGCGCACGGGCGGCGGAGGGCACGGCGATGCGAGCGAAGACATTCGTGCTCTTCGTCGCGCCTTCGGTGCTGCTGATGCTGGTGTTCATCGCGGCGCCGCTGCTGTCGGTGTTCGTGCAGAGCTTCTACCAGACTCAGACGATCTTCGAGCAGGTCACCGTCGAGAACTGCACGCCCGGCTTCCTCGCGCCGACCTGCACGCGCGAGACCCGGACGACCGCGAAGCTCGACGCCGACGGCCGCCCGATCACCGAGACGCGCTTCGTCGGGCTCGAGGCCTATCGCCGCGTGCTGCAGCCCGAGGCGATAGCGGCGGCGCTGTCGGCCGGCGGCGGCGGGCTCGCGGCGATCCTGCGCATCGATTTCTGGCGCGCGCTGCGCTTCACCCTCACCTTCACGCTGATCACGCTGCCCCTCGTGATCGGCCTCGGGCTGCTGCTCGCCCTCGCCATCAACGCGACGGTCCGTGCGTTGCGTGGCGCTGCGATCTTCATCACCCTCCTGCCCTTCATCATCACCCCCGTGATCGGCGCGCTCGCGATCCGCTGGCTGTTCATCGGCGACGGCATCCTGACGCGCGCCCTCGAATGGCTGACCGGCCGCGACATCGCGATGTTCGCGCAAGGCGAGACCATCGAAGCGATGATGCTGCTCTACCGCGTCTGGCACGTCGCGCCCTTTGCTTTCGTCGTCTTCTATGCCGGCCTGCAGACCGTCGATCAGGACACGCTTGAGTCGGCGATCGTCGACGGCGCCTCGCGCTGGGAACGGCTGCTCCACGTCATCGTCCCGCATCTCATGCCGCTGATCGTCTTCGTGACGCTGATCCATCTGATGGACAGCTATCGCGTGTTCGAGGAGATCGTCGGCTTCTCCAGCCAGGCGCATGTCATCTCGCTGCAATGGCTGACCTTCAGCTTCCTGTCGCCCGACGAGACCGGCAACCGCGCGATCACGCGCGCCTCGGCCTCCTCGATGCTGACGATGATCGGGATCGTCATCCTGCTCGTGCCGCTGCTGATGCGGACCTGGCGCGATCATCGCGGGCGGCGGTAGGAGCGGCGCATGACGGAGACCAAAGCCCTCGCACGACCGCTCTGGCTCCAGTTCGCGACTGGCGGTTTTCTGACCGCCTGGCTGCTCGTCGCGCTCTTCCCGCTGCTCTGGATCGCGTTGATGTCGCTGCGCGCGCCGGTGGACGCGCTGTCCGCGAATCCGCTCGACGTCGTCTTCGGACCGACGACCCTGGACCACTACAAGGCCGTCTGGATCACCCACGGCTTCACCCGCAACTTCCTCAATTCGATGGTGGTCACATCCGGCGTGGTCGTGATCTCGCTGACGGTCGGCACGCTCGCGGGCTATGCGCTCGCGCGCTCGACGAGCACGATTGCCTTCTGGCTCCTGATCCTCGCGCTGATCTTTCGCGCCCTGCCACACTCGGTCCTGGTGACGGGATATCTGCCGCCATTCCTGAATTCACGCGAGATCCTCGCACCGCTTTGGGAGTCGTCCGCGACAGGGTGGCTCTTCCACGCTTTCGGCGCGGCGCCGCCCACGCTCTACGGCCAGCCGCTCGCGGTCATCTTCGTCCTGGTGTCGATCAACCAGCCGTTCACGATCTGGATGATGCGCTCCTTCTTTCGCAACATCCCCAACGAGCTCGACGAGGCCGCGCGCGTCGATGGCTGCACGCATTTCGGCGCCTTCTGGCGCGTGATCATGCCGGTGATGTGGCCCGGCGTGATCACGACGGGGCTGTTCTCGTTCCTGCTCGCCTACAACGACTACCTCGTCACCGCGCTGCTGCTCGACAACCAGTCGCAGACCATGGTGCCGGCGATCAGCCAGTTCCTGAGCCGCGAGACGCGCGCCTCGGACGAGATCGAGGCCATTGCGGCGGCCGTGTCGATCACAGCGCCGCTGTTCCTCCTGGTGATGGTCTTCCAACGGCAGATCGTCGCCGGCCTGACCGCCGGCGCGGTGAAAGGATGATCCGATGAAAGGCGCGAGGCCCGAGCAGGCCGCTCTCACCCGCGACAACGATCTCTCCAAGACCGCCGAGACGCGACGCGTCGTCGAGGGCATGGTCGACGGCCTCAACGATCACATCATCGACGGTATCGGCGCGTTCTTTGCCGAGAGCTTCACCTGGTACGGCAATGCCGGCTGCGGCGTGAAGCGGGGCTTGCGCGAATTCCAGGACAATTGGCAGCGGCCTTTCCAAGCCGCCTTCTCGGACAAGGTCGCGATCGACGAGGCGCGGATCGCGCAGGGCGAGTGGATGGCGGCTTTCGGGCGCCAGGAGGCGACGCATTCCGGCGAGTTCATGGGCATCGCCCCGACCGGCAAGCGCGTCGAGATCCGCTACATGGATTTCTGGAAGGTCGAGAACGGCAGGATCGTCGACAATTGGGTGATGGTCGACTTCCCGCATGTCATGCGCCAGCTCGGCGTCGACCCTTTCAATGGCCATGGCTGGGAGGAATACGACAGCGGCAGGAAGACGCCACCGCGCCCGGCCAAGCGGTGATGAACAACGGCCGTGAAGGCAATCAACAACGGTCGATCGATTCCAGCTCCGCTATCGTCGCGACGATCGTGATCACGCTCGATCTGAGTTCACTGACGAAAGCGCTGCGGCAGCTCGAACAGGGTCTCTCCGAGTCATGGGCTGCGCCTGGCGACGAATTACGTCGGGATGGGGTCATCCAATGATTCAAGTATTCGTATGGACTGTCTGTCCGGATGTTGAGGCGCTTCCTGGAGATGAGCCCACAGCGCGGCCATGATCGAGCTTTCGACCGACCAGCTGAAGATCGTCCGCGCGATCCTCGCGCACCATTTGCCGAATCGTGACGTGGTGATCTTCGGATCGCGCGCTCGGCACTGAAAGCGATCGGCATGTTGGTTGCGCTCGCACTCATAGGGTTCGACCTGACTAATCCGGGCCTCGGCTAACCCCGCTTACTTGCCGGGCGCAGGACGTGGGTGTGGTCGGCGGCGTAGAGGCGGCTGTCGGTGAATTCGCTGGGGGCGAGCACGCGGCCGACGAGGATCAGCGCGGTGCGCGTGATGCCGGCCTCCTTCACCTTGGCGCGGATGTCGTGCAGCGTGCCGCGCAGGAAGAGCTGATCGGGCCAGCTCACGCGATAGGCGATGACGACAGGGCAATCCGCGCCGTAGATCGGCGTCAGCTCGCGCACGACATGCGCGAGATTGTTGATCGAGAGATGGATGGCGAGCGTCGCTTTCGCACGGCCGAGCGTCGCGAGATCCTCGCCCGCGGGCATCGCGGAGGCGCGCACCGCCGTGCGCGTGAGGATCACGCTCTGCGCGATGTCGGGCAGCGTCAATTCGGTGGCGAGTGCCGCGGCGGCCGCGGCAAAGGCGGGCACGCCGGGCGTCACATCGTAGGGAATGCCGTGGCCGTCGAGTGCCCGCATCTGTTCGGCGATCGCGCCGTAGAGCGAGGGATCGCCGGAATGCACGCGCGCGACATCGTGACCGGCTGCATGCGCGCGGCGCATCTCGGCGATGATCTCCTCGAGAGTCATCGCGGCCGTATCGCGCACATGCGCGTCGCCGCGCGCCGCGCTGATCACTTCGCGCGGCACCAGCGAGTCGGCATAGAGCACGACGCCACAGCTGCGGATGAAGTTGAGCGCGCGCACAGTGATCAGATCGGGCGCGCCGGGACCGGCGCCGATGAAATGTACGGTCATGACGTCTCTTCTCTGCGTGGCTTCTGCGCATAGCCACGCGGCGTGAACACGCCGGCGGGGCCATGCCGCGTGGCGCTGCTGCCGATGATCAGGATGGTGAGCATGTCGATTTCCGCCGGATCGAGCGCGCCCAGCGCCACGACGCGCACCCGCTCGTCCGCACGGCCGAGATTGCGCGCGATCACCACCGGCGTGGTCGCCGGACGCCCGGCACGCAGGATCGTCATCGCGCGCTCCAGCGGCAGGCGGCGGTTGAGCGATGCGGGATTGTACAGCGCGATCACGAAATCGCCGTCGATCGCGGCCGCGAGGCGCCGCTCGATGACAGGCAGCGACGTCAGGAGATCGGACAGCGAGATCGCGCAGAAATCATGACCAAGCGGCGCGCCGGCGCGCGCGGCGGCCGCCTGCATCGCCGAGACGCCGGGCAGCGTGGTGATCGCCATGCGCCGCCACAGCGGATCGTCGCCGCGCTCGACCAGCTCATGCACCAGCGTCGCCAGCGCGTAGATCCCGGCATCGCCCGACGAAACCAGCGCGACGCGTTTGCCGGACGCGGCCAGGTCGAGCGCGAGCTTGACCCTGGCCTCCTCCTCGCCCAGTGCGCGCGCGTGCTGGCGCTTGCCGGCGATCAACGGTCCGAGCAGATCGAGATAGAGGCCGTAGCCGACGACATCCTCGGCGGCGAGCAGCGCCTCGCTCGCCTCGGGTGTGCGCCAGCCGGCCGGACCGGGGCCGATCCCGACGATATCGAGCCGGCCACGCGCCCGACCGATCCGCGTCGGATCGATGTCGTCGTGCGCGAGCGCCAGAGCGAGTGTCGCGCGCGGACCGATCCGCTTGGTGAGGACGAGCGTGGCTTCGGCGCCCGCACCCGCCAATGCGGCGGCCTCCGCGACGCCGGCCACACCGACGACGCTCTTGACGTAGGTCGACGGTGTCGCGAGGCGCGGCTCCTGCGCCGCGAGCTCCGCCGCCGCGAAGAATCGCGCCGGCACGTCGAGGGCGGTTGCGACGGCGTGCACCGCCGCCTCGTCGAGCTTGAGATCGATCGAGGCGACACAGGCGATCGCGCCTTCCGCCCGCCCCGCCTCGGCCAAAGCGCGGTGCATGAAGGCGACGACTTGCGCAGGATCGGCGTCGCGCTCGCAGCCGATGCCGAGCACCAGGCGCGGCGGGTGATAGATCAGCGCGGCGGGCCGCGGCGCGGCGCGTGTGGTGACCACCAGCTTGATCGCGGCCGGGGCGCGCGCATCGCCGGGCGGTGGCAGCAGCGGGTCCAACCATGGAGCAGATCCGTCTTCGATCTCGCACGTGACGCCTTCGCCGGCGATCAGCGCGGCGGCAACCGTCTTCAACAGGTCCGGCGTGGCGATGCGCCAGCCCGGTGGCGGCGCATCGAGCGCGATGCCGAGCGCGAGATCACCGGCCGTGGTGATCGCCGCGTGCCCACCGGTCAACTCGGCGAGCTGACGCGCCAGCGCATTGGCGCCGTGATGTCCGCCAAGGATCGGCACGACGCTGCTGCCGTCCTCGGCAAGCACGACCACGGCAGGTTCGTGGCGCTTGTCGGCGAGATGCGGCGCGAGCGCGCGCAGGACGATACCGGCCGACGCGATCGCCACGATCGGAATCCCGCGCGTGAACAGCATGGCGAGATGCGACATCGTGTCCTCGAACGCGACATCGCAAGCCTCGACACGGCGCGCGAAGCCGTGCACGGCGCTGCCCGGGAAGGCGGCCTGCAGGCGACGCGCGAGCGCGCCGCCGCGCGCCGTCAGCGCAACGAAGGCGGGCGGGCTCAACGCCATGCGGCCCCACGGTGGTGGATGAGGATCAGCGAGAAATACGGCGCCTGCGCCGCGTCGACCTCCGGCAAGGCCACGATGCGCTCGTCGGCGAAGCTCGCGCGTTCGACATACCGGGCCTGAGCGGCGAGACCGAGCCGATCCAGCAGGGCGCGCACGCGTCCGAAATGTCGCCCGAGCTTGAGGATCGCGGCGGAGTCGCATTCGGCGAGTCGCTTCGCGATCGTCGCGTCGTCGAGTAGGGCCGGGATGATGCTGAAGACGTCCTGGCGCGACGCGATCGGAAAGCCGAGCGCGGCCGAGGCCGCCGAGACCGACGTGACGCCCGGCACGATCTCGACGCGCGCGCGCTCCGCCAGCCGCGCGAAGAGATACATGAACGAGCCGTAGAAGAACGGATCGCCGAGGCAGAGGATCGCGACGTCGCGGCCCGCGGCGGCATGGGCCGCGATCGTATCGGCCGCTTCGTCGTAGACGGCGTTCACCGGAAAGCGATCCCCGCCGATGGGCATGCGGATCGCGATCTCCAGGCGCGTGCCGTGGAGATGCGGCGCCATGATCTTGCGCGCCAGACTCTCGCCGCTTTCCGGCGCGGGATAAGCGAGGACCGGCACGGTCTGCGCGATGCGCATCGCCTTGAGCGTCACGAGCTCGGGATCGCCCGGACCAACGCCGAGGCCGAAGATCGTGCCGCTCACTTGACGATGCTCCATTGCGTGACCGGCATCAGCGGGCGCCAGCCATGGAACGGGCCGACGCGCTCGAGCCGGCTGATGGCGAGGCGGGTCATGGCACCGCCATGGCGCGCATGCCATGCCGCGAGCATCGCCTCGCCTTCCAGCGTGACGACATTGGCGACCAGCCTGCCGCCGCGATCGAGGGCTTCCCAGCACGCGGTGAGCAGGGCCGCGTCGGAAATGCCGCCGCCGATGAAGATCGCGTCGGGCCGCTCGAGCCCGGCAAGCGATGCGGGCGCGGCGTCGGCCACGATCTTGAGCCGCGGCGTGCCGAGCGAAGCGGCATTGCGTGCGATCAGATCCACGCGCGCGGCCTCGCGTTCGATCGCGACGGCGCGCGCGCGCGGCACGGCGCGCATCCATTCGATGGCGATCGAACCGCAGCCCGCCCCGACATCCCACAGCAATTGGCCGGGGAGCGGCGCGAGGGCGGCCAGCGTCGCTGCCCGGATCTCGCGCTTGGTGAGCTGACCGTCATGCAGGAACGCATCGTCCGGGAGTCCCGGCACCGTCGCGAGCGATCGCGTCGCCGGGCCCGCGACGCACGCGATGGCCAGCGTGTTGAGATCATCGCCGCGCGGCTCGGACCAGGTCGCGGCGACTCCCGATGTGACGATCTCACCCGGGCCGCCCATGCGGTCGAGCATGGTGATGCGGCTCGGCCCCCAGCCGCGCGTGTCGAGCCAGCGCGCGATCTGCGCCGGCGTGCCGGCATCCTCGCTCAGCACGAGCAGACGCTGCCCCGGCGCCAGATGCGCGGCGAGCAGATCGATCGAGCGGCCATGGACGGTGAGGCACGCGCAATCGTCGATCGGCCACCCGACCCGCGCGGCGGCCAGTGTGAAGGCGCTGAGATGCGGGATGATCGTGCATTCCGACACCGGCACATCGCGCGCGAGCGTCACGCCGATGCCGAACCACATCGGATCGCCGCTGGCGAGCACGCAAACGCGTTGGCCGCGTGCGGCGAGGATGTCCTCGACCGTGCGCCGCAGCGGCGTCTTCCAGCTCCAGCGCGGCACACCGGCATCGGGAACCAAAGCGAGATGGCGCGCGCCACCGACCAGGATCTGGGCATTGTCGATCAACACGCGCGCAGCCGGTGTCAGCCCGGCAAGCCCGTCCTCGCCGATCCCGATGATCGAGAGCCAGGGCGTGGCGATCATGGCCGATCATCCTCCGGATTGCCGCTGAGCGCGTTGATCGCGGCGGCGGCGGCGAGCGCGCTGCCGCCACGCCGGCCGAGCAAGGTCACGAAAGGGATCCCGCGCGGATCGCGCACGAGCTCGTCCTTCGATTCCGAGGCGCCGATGAAGCCGACGGGAAAGCCGAGGATGAGCGCCGGACGGGACGCGCCGGCATCGATCTCCTCGAGCAGCCGGAACAACGCGGTGGGCGCGTTGCCGATCGCGACGATCGAGCCGGCGACGACGTCGCGATGCAGCGCCATTCCGGCGGCCGACCGGGTGGTGGCTTCGCGTTTCGCGCGATCGGCGGCGCTCGGCGCATCGGTCGTCACGACCAGCGCATTTCCGCGCGGCAAACGGCTGCGGATCACGCCCTCGGCCACCATCCGCGCGTCGCAGAAGATCGTGGCGCCGGCGTCGAGCGCATAGAGCCCGGCTTCCATCGCGTCGGGTGAGAAGCGCAAAGCCGCGACGATGTCCGGCATGCCGCAGGCATGGACGAGCCGCAGCGCGAGCGGCTGCAGCGCCGCGGGGATCGCCGAGAGATCGCACGCCGCGCGAATGGCAGCGAAGGAGCGGCGATAGATCTCGGCGGGCTCGCGCAGATACTCGAGCATCGGCGGGCCTCAGCCGACCGTCTTCTTCGGCGGGGCATCCGCGTCGTGGTGATGGTGATGGTGGT
>JANNTF010000911.1:0-1050 GCA_031403455.1 Alphaproteobacteria bacterium
CCGTGAGCCACGGGGTTTATCCCCGTGGCCTGCTGACGGTTGATCGCTGAAAGCTGTCCGCTCCAAAAAAAACCGCCGTCGCTCTCGGAGGGGGTGGAGAGCAACGGCGGCGAGTGCAGCGGGCGTCGCGCGCGACGCAGAGCTCACGGTCTGAGATCGCGCATGGGAAATCGGGTCCGACGCGGCGTGCGGAACGAGAGGGGAAGTTCCGTTTCGTCGCGGTGACACGCGTCGCACTGCGACGCCCGTCATGAAACATCGGACCGCCGGACGCCAAACTGTGGCCCACTTGCTCCCGATGCGGCTGCATCAATTGACGGGAACGCAGCGGGTGTGCGACCCTCACCGGACGCGCCGAACGTAAGTGCCAGCACCGCCCGATCATTCGATCACCTCGTCGGCGCGCAAGAGGATCGAGTGCGGGATGGTCAGGCCAAGCGCCTTGGCGGTGTTCAGATTGACGGTCAGCAGGAACTTGGTCGGAAGCTGGACCGGCAAGTCCGCGGGCTTGGCGCCCTTCAGGATCCTGTCCACGTAGGCAACGGCGCGGCGATTCAAATCAGCGAGGTTAGCTCCATAGGCCATAAGGCCCCAGCATCGACATACTCCCTCAATTGGTACACGGCAGGCAGTCGGCTCTTTGCCGCCAAGTCTGCGAGGCGTCTTCGCTCGGTGTTGAACATGCTGCTTGGCAACACAGTCAGACCACCCGCGCGGGCCGTGGTCATGTCCGAGAAGGCCCGGTCGAAATCGGCAGTCCCGCGCGCCTCGACGAATTGCAGCCGCATCCCCAGCGCCCGCGCCGCGACTTCTGCCTCGTTTCCCAGGAAACCAATTCGAGCGATCTTTGCCGCCTGCTGGGCCTCGGCGGCGAGCGGTGCGGCGAGGAGGCCGCTCGCTACGGTGCCAATGAACCTGCGTCGATCCATCACCGAATCACTTCATCCGCGCGCAGCAGCAGCGAAGGGGGAATCGTCACACCTATCGCCTTCGCCGTCTTCATGTTGATGGCGAGCTCGATCTTCGTCGGCCGCTCGACCGGCATGTCGG
>JANNTF010000912.1:0-6844 GCA_031403455.1 Alphaproteobacteria bacterium
GGCTGGCGCCCTTCGATCTGCTGCCGCCCGGCTGCGTGCTGGTCAACAACAGCGGCGTCCACGGCCCCAAGGCGGGGGAATGGGGATTGATGGCGATCCTGATGCTCGCCAATCACATGCCGCTGTTCGCGACGCAGCAGCGCGAGAGGCGCTACGAGAAGCGTTTCGCGCACGTCGTCGCCGGACAGACTCTGGTCGCGCTTGGCGTCGGCGGCATGGCGGGGCATACGCTCGACTACGCACGGCGTCTCGGCATGAAGGTGATCGGGGTGCGCAATCGCGTCGCGCCGCATCCGCATTGCGACGAGGTCATTGGCATGGCGCAGTTCGACGCGGCGCTGCCGCGAGCGGATTATCTCTTGATCACCTGTCCGCTGACGCCGGAGACGCGTGGATTGTTGGACCGGCGACGCCTCGCCCTGCTCAAGCCAAGCGCGGGCGTGATCAACATGGCGCGTGGCGCGATCGTCGATCAGGACGCGCTGTGCGATCAGCTCGATCGTGGCGCGCTTGGCGGCGCGGTCCTCGACGTCTTCACGCCCGAGCCGCTGCCGCCGGAATCCCGTGTCTGGACGACACGCAATCTCCTGATGGCGCCGCACGTCTCGTCGGATGACCCTGACAGCTACAACCCGCGGTCGCTCGACATCTTCTTCCAGAATTTCGCGTTGTGGCTGGACGGCAAGCCGATGCCGAACATGATCGACGTGAAGACCGGATACTGAACTCAACCGCGACGCCGGCGAGCTACAGCGCGACCTCGACCAGGTAGGGCCCCGGCGTCGCCAATCCGGTACGGAAGGCCTTGGCGAAGCCTTCCATCGTCGTCACGCGCGATCCTGGCACGCCCATGCCGCCCGCGATCGCGACCCAATCGAGATCCGGGTTCGCCAGGCTCAGCATGTCCAACGCCTTGCGGCCGGGATTGGCGCCGACATTCATCAGCTCGTGGCGCAGAATGGCGTAGGCGCGGTTCGACCACAGCAAGGTCATCACCTTGAGGTTCTCGCGCGCCTGCGTCCACAGCGCCTGCACGGTGTACATGGCGCTGCCATCGGCCTGCAGGCCGATCACCTGGCGATCGGGGCAGGCGATCGCCGCGCCGGTCGTCAGGCACAGGCCTTCGCCGATCGCACCGCCCGTCAATGACAGCCAATCATGCGGCGCGGCGCCATGCGTCGTCTTGAAAAAATCCCGACCCGTCGTGACGGATTCATCGACGATGATCGCATGCTCCGGAATGAGATGGCCCAGCGCATGGGCCAGGCTCTCCGGGTTGATCGCGCCGGTCGGCAGGGCCGGCTTCTCCTGCACCGGAATCGGGACGCTTCTGGGCGCGCCGAGTTCGTCGGCCAGGGCTTCCAGCGCGCCGACCAGATCCTCGTGATGATCGGCGAGGAGCACGATGCGGCAGGCCGCCGGCGCGAACAGGCTCGGCTTGCCGGGATAGGCGAAGAACGCCGTCGGGTTCTTCGATCCGCACAGCACGATCGCCTGCGTGTCCTTGAATGTCGCCAGGGCCTGGTCGACGACATAGGGCACGCGCTCGATCGGCAAACGCCCACGTCCGCGCTGCACGCGCGCGTTGGCGCCCTCGCACATGATCCGACAACCGGTCTTGGCGGCGATACGCGAGGCGGCGATTTGTCCGGCCTCGCGCAAGGCGACACCACCGAGCAGCAGGGTTGCATGGCCGCCGCGCAGCGCTTCCGCCGCGCCGCGTACCGCAGCGGTCGAGACGGCGCTGCGTGTCGCGACGGCCGGCAGATGGGCGATTCCTGCGCCTTCGTTCCACGCCGTGTCGGCGGGAAGAATCAGCGTCGCGACATGCCCGGGCGGCGCCTTGGCCACGGCGATGGCTTCGGCGCCGTCGGCCGCCACGTCCTGCGCGGACATCGACGTCTTCACCCAATGCGAGACGGGCCGCGCGATGCCCTCGATGTCGCTGGTGAGCGGGGCGTCGAACTGGCGGTGATACGTCGCATGCTCGCCGACGATGTTGACCACCGGTGATTTTGCCTTGCGCAGATTGTGCAGATTGGCGATCGCGTTGCCGAGCCCCGGCCCGAGATGCAGCAGCGTGGATGCTGGCTTATCGATCATGCGCGCATAGCCATCGGCCGCGCCGCTCGTCACACCCTCGAACAGGCAGAGCACGCAGCGCATGCCGTCGACGCGATCAAGCGCTGCCACAAAATGCATCTCCGATGTGCCGGGATTGGTGAAACAGACGTCAACTCCGCCGGCCACCATCGTGCGCACCAGGCTCTCCGCGCCATTCATCGTCATCGCATCGACCTCTTCGTCATGGTGCGTCCGGAACACGCATCGGCTTCCTGGACGCTCAGGCGCCATTTGCTACATTCCTTCGACGACGAAAGCGAGGGGATCGAATGGCGACAGCAGAAGCGGAGATCGTGCTTCGCGGCGGACGCGTCTATCGCGGACTCGCGGAGGGTTTCTGCTCGGCGCTTGCGATCTCGAACGGGCACGTGCAGGCGACCGGTCCGGACGACGCGCTCGAAGCGTTGATCGGTTCATCGACACGCGTGATCGAGCTGCACGGCCGGGCCGTGATTCCCGGCGTCAATGACGCGCATGAGCATCTGCTCTCCCTCGGTCTCGCGCAGATCGAGGTCAATCTGCGCGGCGACGAGGTCAAGTCGATGCAGGAATTGCTGCGCCGCGTGCGCGCACGCGTGATGCGCGCCAAGCCCGGCGACTGGATCATCGGCGGGCGCTACGACCATTTCGAACTCGATGCGAAGCGTCATCCCTATCGCGAGGAACTCGACGCCGTCGCGCCGGACAATCCGGTGTTCCTCAAACGGACCTGCGGCCACATGGGCGTGGCGAACTCGTTGGCGTTGCGGCTCGCGGGAATCAGCGAGCGCACGCCGCAGCCTTCCGGCGGATCACTGGAGAAGCAGAACGGCCGCTTGACCGGACTTCTGCAGGAGCGCGCGCAGGAGCTGATCGCGCGCGTTGTCCCGCGCTTGCCGCAGGAAGCCTTGGTTCAAGGCCTCGAAGCCGGCGGCAATCTCCTCCTCAGCCAAGGCATCACAAGCGTCATGGATGCCGGCGTCGGACTGCGGCAAGGCCTCGAGGATTATGACGCCTATGTCGCGGCCCATCTGCAGCGCAGATTGCCGGTGCGCGCCTATCTCGCGCTGACCGGCGGATCGAATGGAATTCAGGATCAGGCCCTGGCGCGCGGGCTGCGGACCGGTGTCGGCGATGCATGGATCAAGATCGGTCCGGTGAAGCTGTTCACGGATGGCAGCGCGGGCGGGCTCACCGCCGCGATGAGCGTTCCCTACAAGTGTAACTGCGAGAACCGCGGGATCTTCATCTGGACCGATGGTCAGGTCGACGACATGGTCGCGCGGTATCACCGCGAGGGATTGCAGGTTGCCATTCATGCCATCGGCGATGCGGCGATCGCCCAGGCGCTCGCGGCGATCGAGAAGGCGCATGCACAGAGCACCGTGCTCGGACGACGGCATCGCATCGAGCATTGCGGCTTCATCACGAAGCCGCAGATCGCGACGATGCGGCGGCTCGGCATGACGCTCGCGCCGCAGCCGGTCTTTCTCTACGAGTTCGGCGATCTCTATGTCGATGTCCTCGGCGACGACCGGCCGCATGACTGCTACCCGATGCGCAGCTGGATCGACGCGGGGCTCCATCCCGCGGCCAGTTCGGATGCGCCGGTATCGGACTCGAACCCATTCATCAACATGTACGAGATGGTCACACGGTTGACGAACCGCGGCACGCCGCTCGGTCCGCACGAGCGCATCTCGATCGCGGAGGCGGTGCATTGCCTCACCTTCAACGGCGCTCATGCCAGCTTCAGCGAAGGCGAGAAGGGCAGGCTCGTGGCAGGGCAATTGGCGGATCTCGCCGTTCTCGATCGCGACATCTTCGCGGCGCCCGCCGACGAGCTGCTGGCGACGCGCGCCGAAATGACTCTCGTCGACGGCAGGGTCGCCTATGATCGTCATGGCGCCGCGCGCTGAGCGGCAGGCCGGAGCAGGATTTGTCGCGTCACATCGCTCATCGTCTGCTGATCTCGATCCCCGTGCTCTTCGGTGTCCTGCTGATCGGATTTTGCCTGTTGCAGGTGGTGCCGACGGATCCCGCGACGGTTCTCGCCGGTCCGACGGCGAGCCGGGCGGAGATCGACGCGATCCGGGAGTCGATGGGGCTCAATGAGCCGCTGTGGAAGCAGTTCGTGATCTATCTCGGCCGCGTGCTGCAATTCGATCTCGGCCGCTCGATGATCTCGAACCGACCGGTGATCGAGGAATTGATCGGAACCATCGGTCCGACGGGCGAATTGATGGTCGCGAGTCTGGCCTGGGGCATTCCTGCCGGACTGATCCTGGGCACGCTGGCCGCGGTGAACCGTGGCAGGCTGATCGACCGTTTCATCGTCGCGATCTCGGTGGCCGGCGTGTCGATGCCGGTGTTCTGGTTCGGCTTGCTCCTGATCCAGTATGTCGGCACCGAGCTGGAGCTGCTGCCGTTCCAGGGGCGGGCGGGTCCGCTGTGGACGCTTGAAGGGCTGCGCCACGTCGCGTTGCCCGCCATTACCCTTGGCGGTGTTTTCATCGGGCCGATCGCGCGCATGACGCGCACATCGCTGCTCGACGTTCTCGGCGCCGATTTCGTGCGCACGGCTCGCGCCAAGGGCGCCTCGCAGCCGCGCGTCGTGGTGTTCCACGCGTTGCGCAATGCCCTGATCCCGGTCGTGACGCTGATCGGCCTCCAGATCGGCTTCCTGCTCGGCGGCGCCGTGGTGACGGAGACGATGTTCGCCTGGCCCGGGGTTGGGCGCATGGCGGTCGGCGCGATCACGTCGAGCGATCTGCCACTCGCGCAGGGCGCGATCTTGATGCTCGCGGTCGGCTTCATCGTCATCAATCTGGCCGTCGACGTGATCTATGCGTATCTCGATCCGCGGATCGCGCGCGCATGACCGCCGCGATCCCCGCGATTGCGCCCGCCGGCGACGGTTTGAGCCAGCGCCGTTCGGTGATCGGACAATTGACGCACGATCCCGCGGCGCTCCTGGCAGGCGCGATCCTGGCCACGCTGATCGCTGCCGCCATCCTGGCGCCGCTGATCGCGCCTTATGATCCCTATGCCAATGCCATCCGGCTTCGTCTGCGACCCATGGGCAGCGAGAATTTCCTGCTCGGCACGGACACGCAAGGCCGCGACATGTTCACACGCCTGCTGTTCGGTCTGCGTTCGACATTGATGATCGGCTTCAGCGCGGTTATCGCCGGCGGTCTCATCGGCGCCACGATCGGGCTGCTGGCCGCGTATTATCGGCGCCTCGACAACATCCTGATGCGCTTCATCGACACGCTGCTCTCCTTTCCCTCGATTCTCTTCGGCCTGGCGATCGCCGCCGTATTCACGCCTGGGATCGCCAGCCTGCTGCTCGCGCTCTCGATCGCCGCCATCCCGACCATCGCGCGGATCTCGCGCGGCGCTGCCACCGTCGTGATGCAGCAGGATTACATGGAAGCCGGCCGCGCCGTGGGCCTCGGAGATTTCGCGCTGCTCACGCGCTATCTCGCGCGCAACTGTGCGCCGACGATTCTGATCTATCTGACCCTGCAGCTCGGACAGACGATCCTGCTCGGCGCCGCGCTGAGTTTTCTCGGTCTCGGCGCCCAGCCGCCGACCGCCGAACTCGGCAGCATGGCCGCGGAGGGACGTCGCTTCCTGACACGCGCGCCGCATGTGTCGACGCTGCCGAGTCTGATGATCTTCACCATCGTGCTCTGCTTCAACATCCTGGGCGACGCGCTGCGCGACGTCCTCGATCCGAAACTTCGGCAATGACCCCCAACCAAGACGGAGGCCTGATCATGAGATCCCTGATACGCGCGACGGCAGCGGCCGTGGTCCTCATCCTGCCCCTGGCGCCCGCTCAGGCGCAGCAGCGTACGGTGACGCTGACGCGCGAAGTCGATACCGATCGCTACGATCCGCATCGCTCCACAGCGCGCTCCACGGCGGAAGTGCTGTTCATGACCAGCGACACGCTGGTCTCGCTCGACTACGACCTCAAGACTCTGCACCCGGGGCTCGCGGCGAGCTGGACGATCTCCGCCGATGGCTTGACCTACACGTTCAAGCTCAAGCCAAGCGTCACGTTCTGCAGCGGAAAGAAGCTCACCGCCGCGGATGTCGTGGCGAGCTATCAGCGATGGCTCGATCCGGAAACCAAAGGCGTCGTGCTCTCGCGCATGGGCCAGGTCGATGCGATCACGGCGCCCGACGAAGCGACCGTGGTCTACAAGCTCAAACAGCCCTTCTCGGAATTGCTGTTCCAGATGACGCAGCATTTCCACGTCGTCGTGAATGCCGAGCAGGCCAAGCAACTCGGCGCCGACTTCGGCGTCAAGGCGATCGACGGCACCGGACCGTATTGCTTCGAGAGCTGGACGCCGCGCGATCAGACCGTGCTCGTGCGCAATCCCAATTACAAATGGGGTCCGCCGATCTACGCCGATGCGACGCCCAAAGTGGATCGCATCGTCTGGAAAGTCGTCCCCGAGGAGAATACGCGCGTCAACTCGCTGAAGACCGGCCAATCCGACGCGAGCCAATACGTTCCCTATTGGGCGATCAAGGAATTGCAGGCCGATCGGCGGATGGTGGTCACCAAGGCCGAGAATTACTTCTGGACCTATTTCATCGGCTTCAAGATCGACAAGGAATTGATGAGCGATATCCGGGTGCGTCGCGCGATGAATCTCGCGGTGGATCAGAAGGCGATCACCGACGCCGTCACCTTCGGCTATGCCGATCCGGCGACGAG
>JANNTF010000913.1:0-10420 GCA_031403455.1 Alphaproteobacteria bacterium
CTCGGCACCGTAGACATGGCCTATCTCGGCATCGGTAACGGCGCCGCGCTCAAGGGCGGTGCACCGTTGAACATCGCCTACACGCCTTATCTGTTCAAATCCAAGGCTGAGGCGGAGCGCATCCTCAACGGCCCGATCTTCGCGCCGATGTTCGAGAGCCTCGCCACCGAATCCGGCGTGCGCGTCTTCGCGGCGGCCGGCGCGCGATCGGGCCGCGCGGTGCAGACAGTCAAAGGGCCGATTGGCAAGCCGGAAGATCTCAAGGGCTTCCGCCTGCGCATCCCGCCGATCGGCATGTTCAAGGATGCCTTCGAGGCGCTGGGCGTGAAGCCCGTCCCGATGGGGCTAAGCGACATCTACCAGGCGCTCAGCCGCGGTCAGATCGACGGGCAGGACAATGGCTTCGACCTTTCGCTGTCGTTCAAGTGGCATGAGGTCGCCAAATTCTGGTCGGCCACCGATCACTGTTTCGAGCTGGCGACCTGGTACATGTCCGACAAGCTCTGGCAGGGCGTGACCGCGGCGGATCGCGAGCTGTTCCGGCGCGCGGCCAACGAAGGCGGGCTGGTCGCGACGCGCCTCGGCGAGGAGATCGATCGCGGCGGGATCGAAGAACTCAAGAAGGCGAATGTGACCTACATCGCGCCCGATCTCGCGAATTTCAGGACCGCCTTCGCCAACGCGCATAAATCCTACGAAGGGAAGGTCTGGCCCGAGGGGCTGGTGGATCGTATCCGCGGCTTGCAGAGCTGAGATGTCGTCGCTGGCGCGTGTCTGCAGGCGCGCGCTTGCTATCACCGAGCGCCTGTTCGGCGTGGCGCTGGCGGCGCTCGTCCTCGTTCTATTGTTGCTGGTGACTGGGCAACTCGTCGATCGACACATTGTTGATGTGCCGATCGATGCGCCCGACCAGTATGTGAGGATCGCCATCATCTGGTTGACGTTTCTCGGCTTCGCGCTCGCAATCGCCGACCGGACCGCGATTCGCGTCGACCTCATCGATCACTGGATCTCGACCCGAACGCAACATCTGCTCGGCGCGGCCTGCGATCTGGTGATGCTCGCGATGGCGATCGTGATCGTGGTCAAGAGCTGGCGCGTGGTGGAAGTCGGAGGCATGCAGTATCTGCTCGGGACGCCGTACACCGCCGCGCTCCCGAATACCGGACTTTTTGTCGGCGCCCTGCTGATGGTTGTCTTCTTGCTGGCGCGGGTCGTCGCCCGCTTCGCGCCCGCGCAGGACGAGGCGCGCTGAATGCTGACCCTGCTCTTCGCGGCCTTCTTGCTGCTGCTTGTCATCGGATTCGATGTCGGTTTCTCGATGATCCTCGCGGCTTTCATCGGGATCCAGGCCAAGACCGATCGCGTCGTCGACTCGGTCATGATGCCGTTGTCGATGATCGCCTATGTCGACAATTACGCGCTGGTCCAGGTGCCGCTGTTCATCTTCGCCGGCGAATTGATGAATCGCGGCGGCTTGACCCAGCGCCTGATCGACTGGTCGCAAGCAATGGTCGGGCGGGTGCGCGGCAGCCTGGGCCATGTATCGATCATCACGAACTTCGTGCTGGCGGGCGTATCGGGCTCCGCGGTCGCCGACGCCGTCGCGACAGGCAAGCCTCTGATCCCGGCGATGCGTCAGCAGGGTTATGGCGATGGCTATGCGGGGGCGGTGATCGCCGCGGGCGCGCTGCTCGGGCCGATCATTCCGCCCTCGATCCCGATGGTCGTCTACGCCCAGATCGCCAGCCAATCCGTGGTCAAGCTGTTCATGTCCGGAATCGTTCCCGGCGTGATGCTGGCGGCGGGTTTCCTCGTGATCTGCACCATTCAGGCGACGCGTCGCGGCTATCCGCGGGCGCGGGCGACGACCCTAGGAGATCGCGTGCGAGCGACACAGCGCGCGAGCTGGGCTTTGCTGATGCCGCTGATCATCATCGGCGGCATCCGCTTCGGGATCGCCACCGACACCGAGGCCGCCGCCGTCGCCGTGCTCTACGCCCTCGGCGTGAGTCTGTTCGTCTATCGCGGACTCGGGCTCGGCGAATTGCCGGCTCTGCTGACTTCCGC
Organism: Alphaproteobacteria bacterium; assembly: GCA_031403455.1. Taxonomy (GTDB): domain Bacteria; phylum Pseudomonadota; class Alphaproteobacteria; order CACIAM-22H2; family CACIAM-22H2; genus CAIOSQ01. The sequence goes on from JANNTF010000913.1 coordinate 2,071, forward strand.
GGGCAAATCCTCCGCGACGATCCTGTTTTTGCTCGCCGCGGCCGGTCCGTTCAGCTGGCTGGTGGCGGAGAGCCAGATCAATCAGAGCGTCGTCGCGCTGATCCGATCGGTCTCCGACAACCCGGTCGTCGTGCTGCTCGTGATCAACGGCTTCCTACTGCTCGTGGGCTGTCTGATCGAGCCCTTGCCGGCGATGATCATCTTCGTGCCGACACTGCTTCCCATCGGCGCGGAGCTCGGGATCGACCCGATCCAGTTCGGCTGCGTGATCGTGCTCAATCTGATGATCGGATTGCTGCATCCGCCGATCGGCCTGCTGCTCTTCGTGGTGGCGAGCGTGGGGCGGATCCCGATCGTTCCGATCATGCGCGAATCACTGCCGTTCCTTGCCTGGTCGATCGCCGTCCTGGTGCTGGCGATCATCTTTCCGCCGATCACGACCTGGCTTCCCGGGCAGATGCACTGACGGGCCGCGCCGCCGGCCCACACGCGGCCTTGTCGCTTCCGCAGCGCTCATGCCAGTGTCAGTCAGGAGAGGGCATAGAATAGTGTCGAGTTCCGGTTTGCATCTTGCTCAGCCCTGGCGCGTTGCTCGCTGGCGGTCGGGGCCTCGGCGTCGACGTGGTTGGCGCTCGCGCTCGTGCCGCCTGTTCGTCGCGATGCTCGTCGCGCGCGGACGACGCCGTCACTGAATCGATGAACTGGTCCGTGCATTGCACGGGCTGGCCCGTCTTCGGTTTTCGCCGCGCTGCGGTCGCGGTCCGACGCTTCGCCGCACTCGACATCCGCTTTCCATAGAGGTGATCCATGCGTATCGCACGACGTCGTAGCCTTGGCCTCATCGCGGGCGCCGCCGCGGCAAATCTCGTCGCGCCGGGAAGTTCGCGTGCGCAGACGGCGCGCGAATTGGTCATCATCACCTATCCGGGCAAGCTCTCGGAGCCCCATCGCTGGCTCGCCGATCAGCTCGAGGCCCGGCATCCCGGGCTGAAGATCCGGCTCGTGCCGTCCGACAGTCAGGATGTGGTCGCGCAGATCAAGGCGGCGCAGGGGTTCTCCCCTTTCGACGCCATGCCCAATGACGAGCCGCCGCATCTGATCGGCGTGGCGGAGGGTTATCTCGACAAGCGCCGGGACGCGGCGCTCAAGAATCTTGGCCTCGTCTATCCCGATCTGATCGCCAAGAGTCAGGGCTTCGGCGTGCCGGCGACCTATTCGCTGGTCGGCATCGCCTACAACACTTCGATGATCAAGACGCCGGCGGCGAGCTGGGCGGATCTGTGGAAGCCCGAGTACAAGGGCAAGATCGGCATCGCGCGCACCTCATCCAATCTCGGCCTCGCGACTCTCGCCATCGCCGCGAAAACATTCGGTGGATCGGAGGATGCGCTCGATGTCGGTTGGGATCGTCTGAAGGCGTTGGAGCCGAAGGCGGCGCGCTCGCCGGCGATCCTCACCCAGCTGCTCGAGCGCGAGGAGATCGCCATCGCGCCGCTGTGGAACAACAACACGGCAGCTGCTGCGGAGAAGGGGCTGCCGATCCGGTTCGTGATGCCGAAGCCTGGGGCCGTCGCGATCCTGTCGTTCTTCGCGGGGCTCGCGAAGACGCGTCATCCCGAGCTGATCGATGAATGGCTGGACGGCATCCTGAGCCCCGCCTATCAGGCGCGCGCCGCCGCGGCGCCGTATTTCTTCGGCCCGACCGTGCGCGGCGTCAGCGTTCCCGACGCCGCCAAGCCCTACACGCCGTCGACGCCCGAGGAGGTGCTGGCGCTGCAGACCATCGACTGGACCAAGATCGTCCCGCAACGCGGCCAACTCGTCGACCGCTTCGACCGCATTTTTGCCACCTGAGAGGAAAGCATAGCCATGACCTCACGCCTCACTCGCCGCGGCCTTGCCGTCGGCGCGCTTGCGACCACCGCCGTCACGGCGACGCCGAGTCTGCTGCGTGCGCAGGCCGCGCGCGAATTGGTCATCGTCAGCTTCGCGGGCCAGCTGCAGGAACCGCATCGCTGGCTCGCCGATCGCATGGAGAAGCGTCACCCTGGGCTGAAAATCCGGCTTGTTCCCAGCGAGGCGCAGGACGTCGTCGCGCAGATCAAGGCGGCGCAAGGCTTCTCGCCCTACGACGCGATGCCCAATGGCGAGCCGCCGCATCTGATCGGCATGCGCGAAGGCTATATCCAGCGCGTGAAGCCGGCCGGCGTCGCGAACTACGCGAATGTCTTCCCGGAGTTCATCGCCAAGAGCGGTGGCTTCGGCGTGCCGGCGAGCTACTCGCTGATCGGCATCGCCTATAACGAGAAGATGCTGAAGACCGTGCCGAGATCCTGGACCGATCTGTGGAGCGCGGAATATCGCGGCAAGGTCGGGATCCCGCGCGCGTCGTCCAATCTCGGACTCGGCGTGCTCGTGATCGCGGCGAAGATCTTCGGCGGGACCGAGGACAATCTCGATCCGGGCTGGTCGAAGCTGCAGGAGCTCAAGCCGATCGTCGGGCGCTCGCCGACCCAGTTGCTGCAGATGCTGGAGCGCGAGGAAATCGCGCTGGCGCCGATCTGGAACAACGATGCGGCCGGCGCGGCGGCGAAAGGTCTGCCGGTCAAGTTCGTGAAGCCGGATCCGGGTCCCGTCGCCATCATCTCCTTCATGTCGGAAATCACCGGGACGCGTCATCCCGAGCTCGTCCAGGAATGGATGAACGACGTGCTGTCGGCGGAGTATCAGGCGATGGCGGCCAATGCGCCGTATTTCTTCGGCCCGGTGGTGAAGGGCGTGACGATCCCCGAGGCCGCGCGGCCCTACACGCCGAGCACGCCCGAGGAGGTGCTGAAGCTGCAGACCGTGGATTGGAGCAAGATCGCGCCGGTACGCGGCAAGCTCGTCGATCAATTCGACCGCCTGTTCGCGAGCTGATCGCGATGGACTCGGCGGCAGACGCGCCGAAACCGCCGATGCGGCGGGACATCGCGCGTCAGCCCGAGATCCTGCGGGGGCTGGTGTCTCGCGCTGCCGCGTTCGCCGCATGCGGCGCGCAGCAGCTGCGGCCCGGCGCGGGAGGCCGGATCTTCGTCACCGGATGCGGCGACGGATTGTTCGCCGCGCACGCCGCGAGCGCGGTGGCGCGGCGCTGCGGTCTGGATTGGCGGCCGCTGGGCGCGCTCGAACTCGTCTTGAGCGCGTCGCAGCTGCGCGCGGCGGATCGCGTGCTCGCGATCTCCATGTCGGGCAACGTGGACCGCACGGTCGAGGCCGCGCAGGCGACCGTCGCGGCGGGTGTTCCATTGCTGGCTCTCGTCAACGGCGCCGGCGGTAGGCTCGGGGCGCTGGCGGGCGCCCGGATCTCCCTCGATCTTCCCGATCTCGCGCCGTTCCTCTGTGGCACCGCCAGCTACACGGCGACGGTGGCGGTGCTGATGCTGATCGCGTCGGGCGCCGGCGCGTCGCACGGGATCGCGGCGGGAATCGGCGCGGCGGCCGATGGGCAGTGCGCGGCGCTGGGGACGACCGAAGCGGCGCTCGGCATGATCGCGACACTGGCGCCGACCGGTGTGCGCCTGCTCGCGGCGGGCGCCGAGTTCGGCACGGCGCAATATGGCGCGGCAAAACTCGTCGAGCTCACCCGCATCCCCGCCTGGCACGGCGAACTCGAGGAGTTCGCGCATAGCCAGTTCTGGGCCATGCCCGCCTCGGATTTGGTCGTGACCATCGCGGCCGACGCCGTGCTCGCGCGCTACGCCGATGAAGCCTGTGCAGCGCTGGCCGGGCTCGAGGTGCGGAGCCTCGCGATCGACACGGCCGGCGCGCCGATCCCGCGGGCGACGCATCGCATCACCGTGCCTGCCATCGATCCCGATTTCGCCCCGTTGGTGACGGCGATCCCGCTGCAGCTGATCGCCTATGCGCTGGCGCAGCAGAGTGGGCTCGATCCCAATACGCGGCTGCATCTCAAGGACGACGCACGCCGCTTCACGGTGAGTCGCCAGCTGACCCGGCGCGCGCTGATCGGCACCGGCGCGTGAAGCCGCGCGTGCTCGTGGTCGGCTATCTCTCGATCGATGCATGCGAGACGGCGATGCTGCGCCATGACGAGGTGCCCGGCGGAGCCGGACTCTACGCGGCCGTCGCCGCGGTTCGGTCGGGAGCGGAGGTCGCCCTGGCCGCCGCCTGCGGCGCGGATTATCCGGAGTCCTGGCTCGCTGCCTTGGCGCAGTTCGGGGTCGATGTATCGCTGGTCGAGCGACGTGCCGGGCCGACGCGGCGTGCGCGGCTGAGTTATGCGCAGTCAGGTCAGCGCAGTTCCGATCATCATGCCGAGGCAGGCTGGTGGGCGTGTACGCAGGCGCTCCGCCCGCCCGTGCCTGAACGCATTGCCGGCCTGGGCGCCGTGGTCGCCTGCGCGATGCCGGTCGATCTCCTCGCCACCTGCATCGCGCGGGCGCGGGAGTCCGACGCGATGCTGGTGTTCGATACCAGTGAGGCTTTCGCCCATCGCGATCGGGTGCCCCTGCTCGAAGCGCTCGACGCGGTCGATGTGATCGCGGCCAGCTGCGAGGAAACGCGGCTGCTGCTGCCGGATCTCGGCGACGATGCCGCCGCGCGGCACCTCGCCGGTCCGCGACGCCGCGTGCTGCAGAAGCGTGGCGCGCGCGGCGCGGTCGCGATCGAGAGCGACGCCGGTGTGCTGGTGCATCTTGCCGCTCCGCCCGTTGCTGTCGTCGATCCGACCGGGGCCGGTGATGCGACGGTTGGCGCGCTCGCGGCGTTGCTCGCTGGCGGCGCGGATTTCATGGCCGCGTCGCGCGCGGCTCTGGCGGTCGGCGCGTTGGTGGTGTCGGGCGTCGGGCCGGCGGCGCTTGGTTTCGCACCGCGGTCGAGCTGAGGGTCGCCATGGCGCATATCGTCATCTCGGGCGTGTCGAAGCGCTTCGGCGCCAATCAGGTCCTCGACCAATGCAGCGTCGTCGTCGAGAAGGGCACCGTGTTGACGCTGCTCGGCCCGTCCGGGTGCGGCAAGACCACGTTGCTGCGCACGATCGCGGGATTCGTCGAGCCCGACGCCGGACGCGTCGTGGTCGGCGGGCGCGATGTGACCTCGGTGGCGCCCAATCGCCGGCAGGTCGGTTACGTGTTCCAGAACTATGCGCTGTTTCCGCACCTCACGGTCGCGGACAACATCGCCTATGGGTTGAAGGTCCAGCGTCGCGGGCGCACGGAGATCGCGACGCGCGTCGCCAAGGCGCTCGACCTGGTCGCACTCGGCGCGCTCGCGCAGCGCTACCCGGCACGGCTCTCCGGCGGGCAGCAGCAGCGCGTCGCCATCGCGCGCGCTCTCGTGCTCGAACCCGAAGTGCTGCTGCTCGACGAGCCGTTCAACGCGCTCGACGCTCAGCTGCGCCTGTCGATGCAGATCGAGCTGCGCAAGCTCATCGACCGTGTCGGCATCACGTCGATCTTCGTGACGCACGACCAGCAGGAGGCGATGACGCTGTCCGACAGCGTCGCCGTGATGCGCGCGGGCAGGATCGAGCAGCGCGCCGCGCCGCTCGAGATCTACGACCATCCGAGCACGGCCTATGTCGCCGCGTTCATCGGCCGCGCTAATCTGGTGCCGGTGCACATCCGCGATCACCGGGTCCAGGGCATGGCGATCGCGGCGATGCTTCCCGATGGCGAGGCGACGCTGGTGGTGCGGCCGGAGAATCTGCGCCTCGAGTCGGGCCAGGGGCCCGGTTGGCTCGGGACCGTCAGCTTCGCCACCGCGCTCGGCCCGACCACGGAATACGAGATCGACATCGGCGGCGGCGCGGGCCTGCGCGTGCTGGCCGCGCGTCATGCCGGCGAGGCGGTCACGCCGTCGGGAAGTCCCGTGCGCGTGGCGATCGTGGATGAAGCGGCGTGCCGCGTGCTCGCGGGCAGGCACGGCGATGGCGGCTGACGCGATGCGCGCGGCCGGGCCGTCGCGGCTGCTGCGCCGGATCCTGCATGGCCGGGGAGTCTGGCCGGCGGTGCCGGCCCTCGTCTATCTGATCGTGTTCATGGTGCTGCCGATCGGCACGCTGCTGCTGTTCGGCTTCGTGACGATCGAGCGCGGCCGCATCGTCGGCGAGAGCTTCACGCTCGCCCATCTCGACAAGGCGTTGCACGACCCGTTGGTCTGGCGCTTGCTCTGGCGGAGCTTCTGGGTCGCCGCCGTATCGAGCCTGCTCACGCTGCTGCTCGCCTATCCCGTGGCCTATGTCTTCGCCGAGCTGCGCGGCATCTGGCGCACGCTGGTGTTGATCGCCGTCGTGTCCCCGTTGCTGACCTCCGCGCTGGTGCGCGCCTATGCCTGGCTCGTCATCCTTGGGGGCCGGCGCGGCATCCTCAACCAGGCCCTGATGTCGATCGGCTTGATCGACGAGCCGATGCGCATCCTCAACACGGATTGGGCCGTTCTGATCGGCATGACGCAGATCCATCTGCCGTTCATGATCCTGCCGCTGCTCGCGGTGCTCGACGAGCGCGACCGGCGTCTCGAGGAAGCTTCCGCGAATCTCGGCGCGAGCCATACCGAGACGTTCTTTCGGGTGACCATCCCGATGTCGGTGCCGGCGATCTTCGCCGGCCTCGCCTTGGTCTTCGCCGTTTCCTACACGAATTTCATCGTGCCGCAGCTGCTCGGCGGCGGGAACTATTCGACGCTCGCGGTGCAGGTCTACGAGCAGACGATCGTCGTGCTGGATTGGTCGCGCGGCGCCGTCCTCGCCGCGATCCTGCTCTCGAGCTGCTTCGCCTTCGTACTAGCGATCGTCGCTTTCGGCGGCTGGCTCGCGCGCTGGAACGAGGTCGCGCGATGAGCCGCTGGATCGATCGGCTCGGCTATGCGCTGCTGGTCGCGGTGAGCGCCTTCGCGTTGCTGCTGCTCGTCGCGCCGAGCGTGATCGTGATCGCGATCTCCTTCGAGCCGCGCGCCTTCATCTCGTTCCCGCCCTCGGGCTTCTCGCTGCGCTGGTATCGCAGCGTGTTCGAGAACCGCCAGTTGATGGACTCGGTTTGGGTGAGCCTGGGGATCGCCGGGGGCGTCGCGGTGATCGGGCTGTTGCTCGGTGTGCCTGCGGCGTTCGCGAGCGTGCGTGGCCGCTTTCCCGGCAAGGCGGGCGTGAACGCGTTGCTGCTGTCGCCGCAGATGATGCCGGGGATGGTGATCGGCATCGCGAGCCTGTTCTTCGGAGCCTATTTCGCCTTTCGCGCGTCGAACGCGATGCTGATGCTCAGCCTGTCGGTGTTCTGCTTGCCCTTCGTCGTGCGCATCGTGATGGCGCGCCTGGCCGGACTCGATCCGCTGCTCGACGAAGCCTCCGCAAATCTCGGTGCGGGCAAGCTCGAGACCTTCGCTCGGGTGACCTTGCCGCAGATCGCGCCCGCGCTGCTCGCGGCGGCGGCCTTCACCTTCATCGAGGCGTTCGACAACGTGACGGTCGCCTTGTTCACGTCCGACGTGCGCGGCCGGCCACTGCCCGTGGAGCTTTACTATCTCGTGCAATACGACAACACGCCGGCCATCGCCGCGGTCTCGGCGCTCGAGATCGGCCTGTCATTCCTGGTCATGGTCGTCGTCGCGCGGACCGTCGGCCTGGCACGGCTCGGGCGCTGAAGCGGGAACGTGGGAACATGATGGATCATGCGAAGCGCGCGGCGGCGCTGATGGCCGAGCCATCGCGCGACGACGCACAGGACCCGCAGCGGCGCGCGCGCGTCGAGCGCACACGGGCGGAGATGATGGGGCAAGGTGCGGCCATCGCCACCACACGACGGTTGGCGCAGGGCGCCTTGCGCGAGATTTCCACCCGGCTGGCCGCGCGCGCGATCCGCCGCGTGGTGATCACGGGCTGCGGGGATTCCTGGTTCGTCGGGTTGGGCGTGCGACACGCGTGGGAGAGCGTGACGGGCTGGCCCGTCGAGGCGGCGCAGGCGCTGGACTTCGCCGCGTACAGCGCCGCGACCGCCGACGCCCATACGCTTGTGGTCGGCCTGAGCGCGGGCGGCACGACGCCCGCCGTGATGGCGGCGCTGCAGGCCGCGCAGGCGCGAGGCGCTTTCGCCATCGGCGTATCCAACACTCCCGGCAGCCCGATCTTGCAGGCATTCGACGCCGCGCTGGTGGTGCACGCGACGCGCAAGGGTTGGCCGACGCAGTCGAGCACGGCAACGATGGCGCTCCTCGTCGATGCCGCGTGCGCTCTTGCACCGCTTGCCGGGTCGATCCGGCTGGCGGCGGCGCAGAACTTGGCGCGTGATCTCGATCGAGTGCCGGCGTTGGTCGACGGCGTCGCCGCCGCTCTGGATGCGCAGATGGCGTCGATTGC
>JANNTF010000914.1:0-6594 GCA_031403455.1 Alphaproteobacteria bacterium
GACAGGCCGCGCAGCGGCCCGGGCGGTGCGTACATTTCCGCCAGAGAACCCGCATGCATCTCCGCCCCGAAATCGAAGAGCTCCCGACCTCGCAGATTGCCGAGGTGTTCTACGCGGGCAAGGACCATCCGCGATTGCTGCCGTTCTGGTTCGGCGAGGGCGATACGCCGACGCCGGATTTCGTCAAGCAGGCGGCGATCGCGGCGATCAGCGCGGACAAGACGTACTACGTCGACGATCGCGGCATTGCGCCGCTGCGCGAGGCGGTCGCGCGCTACGTGTCGAACCTCACCGGCCGCCCCATGATCTTCGATCGCGTGCAGATCACGGCATCCGGCATGTCCGCCGTGATGATGACGATGCAGGCGATCGCCGGTCCGGGTGACAAAATCGCCTATGTCTCGCCGGTGTGGCCGAACATCGTGGAGACCGTGCGCATCGTCGGCGCAACGCCGGTGCCGGTCACGTTGGATCCGACGCCGGATGGCGGCTGGCGGCTCGATCTCCAGAAGCTGATGGCGCGCTGCGACGCCAAGACGCGCGGCATCTTCATCGCGTCGCCGGGCAACCCGACCGGCTGGATGCTGACTGTCGACGACACGCGGGCGCTGCTCGAATTCTGCCGCCAGCGCGGCATGTGGCTGATCGTCGATGCGGTCTATGAGCGTCTGACCTACGGCACGGCGCGCGCGCCCTCGCCGCTCGACATCGCCGCGCCGGAGGATCCGGTGATCGTGCTCAACTCCTTCTCCAAGGCCTGGGCGATGACGGGATGGCGGCTGGGTTGGATCATCGCGCCGGCGTGGTTCCAGCTGCACATGCGCAAGCTCAACCAGTACAACACGTCGGGGGCGGCGAGTTTCGTGCAATGGGCGGGGATCGCCGCGCTCGAGCAGGGCGAGCCCTTCATCGCCGAGCTGCGCGGCCGCTTGCATCGAGCGCGCGATCTCGTGATCCAGGGCTTGTCGCGCTTCCCGCGCGTGCATGTCGCGGCGCCGCCGGGCGCCTTCTATGCCTTCTTCCGTGTCGATGGACTGACCGACAGCCTCCGCTTCGCCAAGGATCTGGTGGCGAAGACCGGCGTCGGGCTATCGCCGGGCAGCGCCTTCGGGGTCGAGGGTGAGGGCTACATGCGCTTCTGCTACGCCTCGAGCGAGCAGCGCCTGTCCGAGGCGCTCGCACGTATGGAGCCGATGCTCAAGTGACCGCGCTGATCGGACTCGATTGGGGCACGACCAACGCGCGTGCGCTGCGTTTCGACGCAAGCGGGCGCGTCGTCGAGCACCGTGAACGGCCGCTCGGAATCCTGCGCGTGAGCAATGGCGATTTCGCCGGCGCCTTCGCCGCGCTGATCGGCGATTGGCGCGCGGCGTCGCCGGCCGCGCCGGTGCTGATGTGCGGCATGATCGGCAGTCGCCAGGGCTGGCGCGAGGCGAGCTACGCCGCACTGCCCGCCGACGGCGAGATCCTGGCGCGGAGCTTCCTCGCGATGCCGGAGATCAACGCCTGGATCGTCCCGGGCGTCAGTGGCTCCAGCCTGGCCGATGCGCCGGATGTCATTCGCGGCGAAGAGACACAGGCGCTCGGCGTGACCGCATTGTCGGAGCAGGGCGATGCGTGTCTCTGCATGCCCGGTTCGCATTCGAAATGGGTGGAGATCCGCGACGGCCGCCTGGTGCGCTTCGCCACGTTCATGACCGGCGAGGCCTTCGCCGCGCTCAAGGATCACACGATCCTCGCGCGCATGATCGACGGGACCGCGCATGTCCCCGACGCGTTCGCTGGCGGCCTTGCGCGCGCGCGAAAGCCGGGCGGGCTGCTCCATCACCTGTTCACCGTCCGCACCGACGGGCTGTTTGCAAAGCTGCCGCCCGAAGCCGCGTCCTCTTTCCTGTCGGGTCTGCTGATCGGTCATGAGATCGCCGCGGCCGGCGCGGCTTTTCTCGCGCCCGAAATCGTCATCGTCGGGAGCGAGCAGCTCGCCGCCCCCTATCGTGCGGCGATCACGGCGTCGGGCCGCAGCGTACGCGTGGTGGGTGGCGAGGCCGCCGTCGGCGCCGGGCTATGGCGGCTGGCGCGCGCCGCGAAGCTCGTTGCGTGATGCGACGGTGACAGCGGGAGGGATGACGTCATGCGCGTGCTGATCGTCGACGCGGGAAACGCGATGGACACCGAGATCGAGAAGACCATTCTCGGCGCGGACATCACGGTGGAGGCGCTGCCGACCCGCGATCCCGCCGCGGTCGCCGATGCGGTCTGGGCACGCGCCGATGCCGTGCTCTGCTGGCTGATGCCGATTCGCGCCGAGACGATCGCCAAGCTGACCCGGTGCCGCATCCTCGTGCGCTACGGCGTCGGCTATGACGTGTTCGACATCGAGGCGGCCGCGCAGGCGGGGATCGCCGCCTGCAATACGCCCGATTACGGCACGGGCGAGGTCGCCGATCACGCCATGGCGATGATGCTCAGCCTGCGCCGCGGCCTGCCGACCTTCACCGATCTCCTCACGACGGATCCGGTCGCGGGCTGGCGCTGGTCCGCTGGGCCCTTGATGAAGCGCATCGCAACGGATCGACTTGGCATCATTGGACTCGGTCGCATCGGGCGCGCGGTCGCGACGCGTGCCCAAAGTTTTGGCATGGATGTGGTTTGGTACGATCCCTATCCCGAACTCGGGGCCGATCTGCCCGGACGCCGCATCGAGGATCTCGGTGAGCTGCTGGCCACCAGCGACATCGTGAGTCTGCACTGCCCGCTGACGTCGCAGACGCGCGGCCTCATCGACGCGACCACGCTGGCGAAAATCAAGCCCGGCGCGATTCTCGTCAACACGTCGCGCGGCGCCGTCGTCGATGTGGATGCCGTGCACGACGCGCTGAAATCTGGCCGCTTGGGCGGCGCCGCGATCGATGTGTTTCCCAGCGAGCCCGTGGATCCCGATTCGCCGCTGGTCGCGGCATTCCGCCTGCAGCCGAGTTGGGCATCGGGGCGACTCATCCTGTCGCCGCATGCCGCGTTCTACTCGCCGCAATCATGGCGCGAGATGCGCGAGAAGGCCGCGGCGACCGCGCGCGACTTCCTGACCAAGGGCTGGCTCAGGAATTGCGTCAACAAGGCAATGTTGCCGGACTCAGGCTTGCGGCCCTCGGCGAAACAAGATTAGATCATCCCATTAGAAAAACATGTCGGCGTCGCTTCGCCGCATCAGGCAGGGACCAGGGGAACGCATGGCCGGGGTCGTCGTCAAAGGCATCGAAAAGTCTTTCGGAACCACGAAAGTCATCCGCGGAGTCAACATCGATATCGTCGATGGCGAGTTCGTGGTGCTGGTCGGACCGTCGGGGTGTGGGAAATCCACGCTGCTGCGGATGATCGCGGGGCTCGAGGAGATCTCGGAGGGGACGATCGCGATCGGCAATCGCGAGGTGAACCGACTGCCACCGAAGGATCGCGACGTCGCGATGGTGTTCCAGAACTACGCGCTTTATCCGCATATGACGGTCTACGACAACATGGCTTTCAGCCTGAAGCTGCGGAAAGCCGACAAGACCGTGACCGCGGAGCGGGTCAACAAGGCCGCGGATATCCTGAATTTGACGCCGTATCTGCAGCGTTATCCGCGGCAGCTTTCCGGCGGTCAGCGTCAGCGCGTGGCAATGGGCCGCGCCATCGTGCGCGACCCACAGGTCTTCCTCTTCGACGAACCGCTCTCCAATCTCGATGCCAAGCTGCGCGTGCAGATGCGCATCGAGATCAAGGCGCTGCACCAGCGCCTCAAGACCACGACCGTCTACGTGACCCACGACCAGATCGAAGCCATGACGATGGCGGATCGCATCGTGGTGATGCACGATGGAATCGTCGAGCAGATCGGCACGCCGCTCGAACTCTACGATCATCCTGCGAACATGTTCGTCGCGGGTTTCATCGGGTCGCCGGCGATGAACTTCGTCGAGGGCACGCTGCGGCGCGACGCCGCGTCGCTGTTCCTCGAGGCCAAGGGCAGCCGCCTCGCTCTGCCGGCAACTGCGCCGGGCCAGGATGGCCAGAAAGTCCATTTCGGGATCCGTCCGGAACACCTTGCGATGTCCGCGAGTGGAGCGGGCACGATCGACGCCACGATCGAGGTCGTGGAGCCTACCGGCGCCGATACGCATGTCGTGGCGCTTGCCTTCGGCCAGCAGATCCAGGCCGTCTTCACGGAGCGGCACGCCTTCGCACCCGGAGCCCCGATCATCCTCAAGCCTCGGCCCGATGCGATCCACATCTTCGATGCAGCATCGGGTCGCCATCTCTGACGCCGGGTCGCGGCAGCCCAGCTGGGAGTTGATCCGCACGCGCCTTCATGGGTGGCGGCGGAGGACGGGCGGGGCGAGTCGTCTGCATCGAAAGGAAAGCATATGGCGTCGGTAGATATCCGCGATGTCCGCAAGGCCTTCGGGAGCACGAAGGTGCTGCATGGCGTCAGCGTGGATATCGAAGACGGGCAATTCGTCGTCCTGGTCGGCCCCTCGGGATGCGGCAAATCCACGCTGCTGCGTATGCTGGCGGGGCTCGAGAACATCACCGGCGGCGAGATCGCGATCGGTGGTCGCGTCGTGAACACCGTGCCGCCCAAGGATCGCGACATCGCGATGGTGTTCCAGAACTATGCGCTCTATCCGCACATGACGGTCTTCCAGAACATGGGGTTCTCGCTGAAGCTGGCGGGCGCGCCCAAGGAGTTCATGGAGCAGGAAGTCCAGAAGGCGGCAAAGATTCTCGGCCTCGAGCAGCTGCTGCATCGGTTTCCACGCCAGCTCTCCGGCGGCCAGCGCCAGCGCGTCGCGATGGGGCGCGCCATCGTGCGCAATCCGCAGGTCTTTCTGTTCGACGAGCCGCTGTCCAATCTCGATGCCAAGTTGCGCGTGCAGATGCGTGCCGAGATCAAGGAGTTGCATCAGCGCCTGAAGGTCACGACCGTGTACGTGACCCACGACCAGATCGAGGCCATGACCATGGCGGACAAGATCGTCGTCATGAACCACGGGCACATCGAGCAGGCCGGCTCGCCGCTCGACCTGTATGACCGACCCGGCAATCTCTTCGTCGCCGGCTTCATCGGCTCGCCGGCGATGAACCTGCTGCACGGCCGGATTTCCGGCGGCGCCTTCATCTCCGTCGGTGATGTGCGCTGGCCGCTTCCTGCCGACCACAAGGCCGCGGAGGGCGCGGAGGTCGTCTATGGCATCCGCCCCGAGCATCTCTCGCTCGATCCGGCGGGGATTCGCGCGACCGTCCATGTGATCGAGCCGACAGGGTCCGAGACCCAAGTCATCATGAAACTCGGCGGCGTCTCGCTCATGGGCGCGTTTCGTGAGCGGATCACCGAGAAGCCGGGCGACCCCTTGCCAGTCTCGCCCGATACGAGGCTCGTTCATCTGTTCGACAAGGCGACCGGACAGCGACTCTGAAGACAATTGATCAACGCATAGCGCACAACAACTAGGGAGACGAAACCATGGCGAACATCATTACCCGTCGCGGAACGCTCGGCCTCGGTGCCAGTGCGGCCGCACTCCTCGCCCTGCGCGAACGTGCTTCGGCGCAACAGATACCGACGCAGCCCGCCACAGCGCCGAACCTGCCAATCGAGAGTGGCGCGAGCCTGCGAGTCATTCGTCCGTCGCGCTTCGTCGAGCCGGATGAGGTCATTTTTCGAGCTAATGCCGAGAAGTTCAGCAAGGAGTTCAACGTCCCGGTCCGCGTCGACTTCGTCGGCTGGGAGGACATCCGTCCGCAGACGGCCGTGCTCGCGAACACGGGGCAGGGGCCGGACGTCGTGATCGGCTGGTCCGACGATCCGCACATCTACGCCGACAAGCTGCTGGAGATGTCGGACGTCGCCGAGTACCTGGGCAAGAAATACGGCGGCTGGCAATTCCTCGCCGAGAAGTACGGCAAGCGCCACAAGACGAATAACTGGATCTCGATCCCGCTCGGCGGGTCGACCGGGCCGCTTGTCTACCGCATTTCCGCGGTCAAGGCGGCCGGCTTTGACAAGGTGCCGAGCGACCATGCCGGCTTTCTTCAACTCTGCAAGCGGCTCAAGGAGATCGGCAAGCCGGCGGGATTCGCCCTCGGCAATGCGGTCGGCGACGGCAACGGAACCGCTAACTGGCTCACCTGGTCGTTCAATAGCTTCCTCACCGACGAGGACGGCAAGGTCGCGATCAATCAGCCGGCGACCATCCAGGCGCTCGAGTATCTGAAAGAACTCTACCCGACCTTCATCCCGGGCACGCTGGCCTGGCTCGATCCGACCAATAACCGCGCCTACGCGGCGCAGGAGACGTGGCTGACGCCCAACGGCGTGTCGCTGTACTTCGCGGTGAAGAACGATCCGAACACCAAGCACATCGCCGACGACACCGACCATGCCGACCTGCCGCAGGGGTTTGCCCCGGATGCGCCGCAGACGGCGACGATCATCAACGCGATGGTGTTCAAGACGGCGAAGTATCCGAACGCGTCCAAGGCCTTCATCCAGTACATGATGGAGGCAGAGCAATATAATCCGTGGCTAACGGGCTGCCTCGGCTACTGGTCGCACCC
>JANNTF010000915.1:0-2647 GCA_031403455.1 Alphaproteobacteria bacterium
GATCAGGGGTCGAGCGGCGGGCCCAACGTGACGCCGTTCCTGCCGTTGCAGGATCTGCTCAAGCGGCCTTCGCCGCCGCCCGCGTCAGCGCCCGCTGTGACGCCGCCCCCAGGAGTCCGCTAATGAAACCTGCCCTCATTCCCGCTGTGCTGGTGGCTATCGGCGCGCTCGTGGCGCTTAGCTATACCAGCCTCTTCGTGGTCGATCAGCGTCAGCAAGCGCTGGTTATCGAATTCGGCAATCCACAGCGCATCGTGCGTGAAGCTGGATTGCAGCTGAAGAAGCCTTGGCAGAACGTGCTGCTGTTCGATCGCCGGTTGCTGGATTTCGATGCGGACGCGCAGGAAGTAACGCTCGGCGATCAGCGCCGCATGGTCGTCGACGCCTATGTTCGATATTACATCACCGACCCGCTGGAGTTCTTCAAGACGGTGAGCAACGAGACGGCGTTCCGGCAGCGGCTGGGGGCCGTGGTCAACGCGACGCTGCGCAATACGCTAGGCCAAGTGCCGTTCGCGGCTCTGTTGTCCGACCGGCGCGCATCGATCATGCGTGAAGTGGGGGATCAGGTCGGGCGCGAGGCGATGCAATTCGGCGTCAAGATCGTCGATCTGCGTTTCGTGCGCGCCGATCTCCATCCAGACAACAGCCCGGCGATTTTCCGCCGCATGCAGACGGAACGTGACCGCGAGGCGCGCGAGGCACGCGCGCAGGGTTCGGAGCAGGCGCAGCGTATCCGCGCCGAGGCGGAGCGCGAGCGAACGGTGCTCGTGGCGGAGGCGCAGCGCCAGGGACAGATCCTGCGCGGCCAAGGCGACGCGGAGGCCACTCGCGTCTATGCCGAGGCATTCGGCAAGGACCCGGCGTTCTATGATTTCTGGCGCTCCCTGGAAGCGCAACGTCGCGCCCTGGCCGATAGCACAACGCTCGTCCTGTCGCCGGACAGCGACTTCTTCCGCTTCTTCCGTGACATGAATGGCAGCAACGATCCGGCCCGGGCGAGCGGCGCGCCACGGCGATGAGCCGGGGCAACGCAATACGCAGCCGTCGCTTGGCGATCACATGGTCGTGCGACAGGCTTGCACCGTCATACCGGTCATCCAGCTTCTATGCCGGTTTTGAGGGGCGCCTGACGTGGCGTCCACCTAGCATCGCGGCCCCGGCGCAACACGTGTAGTCTGCAGCTGCTGCCGGTCATTTTTTGGGAGTCGTGCCGACCATGAGTCTGATCGCGCGAAACAAGATGCAAACCGTCCGTGCTTCGGCGGTCGCCATGATGTTGGCGCTGTCGCAATTCGCGCCCGATGTGGCGGCGCAGAACCGCTTTCCACCACCCGGCGCGCCGGCCAATGGATTTGCGGATTTGGCCGAGCGCTTGCTGCCGGCAGTTGTCAATATCTCGACTTCCCAGGTGGTGCGGGCCGAGCGTCAGCCGAGTGCTCCGGCTCCCGGCCCCGGCCAGCGTCGACCAGAAACACCTCAGTTCCCGCCCGGTTCGCCTTTCGAGGAATTCTTCAAGGAGTTCGATCGACAGGGCCGCGGCAATTCCGACCAGGCACCGCGACGTTCGCAGTCGCTGGGCTCCGGTTTCATCATCGACGCATCCGGCATCGTGGTGACCAACAACCACGTCATCGCCGAAGCGGACGAGATCAAGGTCATCCTGCACGACAATACGCAGCTGAGTGCCAAGCTGCTCGGCCGCGATCCCAAGACCGATCTGGCGGTGCTGAAAGTGGAGACCACGAAGCCGCTGGCGTTCGTGCGCTTCGGCAATTCCGACACGGTGCGGATCGGCGACTGGGTCGTGGCGATCGGAAATCCCTTCGGATTGGGCGGGACAGTGACCGCCGGCATCCTGTCGGCGCGTGCCCGCGACATCAATTCGGGCCCCTACGACGATTTCCTGCAGACCGATGCGTCGATCAATCGTGGCAATTCCGGCGGACCGCTCTTCAACATGTCGGGCGAGGTGATCGGTATCAACACGGCGATCTATTCGCCGACCGGTGGCTCGATCGGCATCGGCTTCTCCGTGCCTTCCTCGCTCGCACGGCCAGTGGTTGAACAACTGCGCGAGTTCGGGCGTACGAAGCGCGGTTGGCTCGGCGTGAACATCCAGACTGTCACCGACGAGATTGCTGAGAGCCTCGGGCTCGACAAGGCAAAGGGCGCGCTGGTGGCACGGGTGACGGAGAAGGGGCCGGCCGAAACATCGGGCATCCAGTCCGGCGACGTCATCGTGCGCTTCGACGGCAAGGAGGTGACGGACATGCGCCGTCTCCCGCGGATCGTTGCGGAGACGTCGGTCGGCAAGGCCGTGAAGGTGGATGTCTGGCGCAAGAACAAATCGGTCACGCTCGACGTTACGCTGGGTGAGCTGGAGGAGAACGAGCAGCAAGCGCCGACGACGCCGCGCGCGCGTCCCCAGCAGCAGGGCGCGGCGCCGGTTGAGGCCTTGGGCATGCAGCTCATGGCCATCACGCCCGAACTGCGCGAGAAGTTCGAAGTGCCGGAGCGCTCGAAGGGCGTTCTCGTTACGAAAGTCGACGAAGGTTCGACGGCGGCCGAACGTGGGTTGCGCGCCGGCGATGTCATCGTCGAAGTGGCGCAGCAGGAAGTCACGCTGCCGAGCCAGGTGATCGTG
>JANNTF010000916.1:0-10385 GCA_031403455.1 Alphaproteobacteria bacterium
GTGCCGCTGCTCGGCGCGCAACGCGGCGATCCGCGCGCGATGGCGCTCGCCGGCCCGGCGGCGCATGCGCAGCTCCTGTTGACGGTCATCGCCTTCGGAAGCCTGACCTGGAGCTACGTCACGTCGGATTTCTCCGTCCTCAACGTCGTGCAGAACTCGCACACGATGAAGCCGCTGCTCTACAAGATCACCGGCGTGTGGGGAAACCACGAGGGCTCGCTGCTGCTGTGGGTTCTCATCCTCGCGTTGTTCGGCAGCGCGGTCGCGGCGTTCGGCCGTCACCTGCCGCCGCAGCTCAAGGCGCGCGCGCTGTCCGTGCAGGCGATGATCGCGGTGGCGTTCTTCGCGTTCATGATCTTCACCTCGAATCCGTTCCTGCGCCTCGATGAAGCGCCGGCGGAGGGCCGCGATCTCAACCCGGTGCTGCAGGATCCCGGCCTCGCCTTCCATCCGCCGTTCCTCTATCTCGGCTATGTCGGATTCTCGATCGTGTTCTCCTTCGCCGTCGCGGCGCTGATCGAGGGTCGCGTCGACGCCGCCTGGGCACGCTGGGTGCGGCCCTGGACGCTGGCCGCCTGGGCGTCCCTGACGATGGGCATCGCGCTCGGCTCCTGGTGGGCCTATTACGAGCTCGGCTGGGGCGGCTGGTGGTATTGGGATCCGGTCGAAAACGCGAGCTTCATGCCCTGGCTGATCGGCACGGCGCTGCTGCACTCGGCCGTGGTGGCGGAGAAGCGCGATGCGCTCAAGACGTGGACGATCCTGCTCGCCATCCTCGCCTTCGCGCTGTCGCTGATCGGCACCTTCCTGGTGCGTTCGGGCGTGCTCACCTCGGTGCATTCCTTCGCGACCGATCCGACGCGCGGCGCCTTCATCCTGATGATCCTGGTGATCGCGATCGGCGGTTCGCTCGGGCTCTATGCTTGGCGCGCGCCGACCCTCAAGACCGGCGGGCTGTTCGCGCCGGTGAGCCGCGAGGGCGCACTGGTGCTCAACAATCTGCTCCTCGCGACGGCGTGCGCGACGGTGTTCATCGGCACGCTCTATCCGTTGTTCCTCGAGGGTCTCGGCGGCGCGAAAGTGTCGGTCGGGCCACCTTTCTTCAACGCGACCTTCGTGCCGCTGATGGTGCCGCTGCTCGGCGCGATGGCCGTGGGGCCGCTGCTCGCGTGGAAGCGCGCCGATCTCGGGACTGCGCTGCGCAAGCTCTGGCCGCCCGCGCTGGCTGCGCTCGTGGTCGTCATCGCCACGCTCGTCGTCGCGCCGCCGGCGCCGCTGCTCGCCTATGTCGGCGTCGCCCTCGCCGCGATGCTCGCCGGCGCCGCATTGCTCGAATTCGCGACGCGTGCCGGCGCCTTCAAGCTCCAGCGCGTCAGCATTCTCCAGCGCGCCGTGAATCTTCCACGCTCCGCCTGGGGCACGACGATCGCCCATTTCGGCGTCGCCGTCTGTGTCGCCGGCATCGTCGTGTCCTCGGCCTGGCAGAGCGAGACGATCCGATTGCTGAAGCCCGGCGAGAGCGTCGACATCGCGGGCTGGCGCGTCACCTTCATGAGCACGGCGATACAGCAAGGCGCGAACTACACCGCGCGCCGCGGTCTATTCGAGGCACGCGCCGGTGGCGGTGAGGCGATCGCCCTACAGCCGGCCAAGCGCTACTTCCCGTCGACCGGCGCGGTCACGACCGAAGCCGCGATCCGCAGCTCGGGCTTCGCCGATCTCTACATCACGATGTCCGATCCCTCGGAAGGCACCGCGCAAGGCGGCAATCCGCGCTTCCTGTTCGAGGCGCCCGAAGACGCCGCCTGGGCCGTGCGCATCACGCATAATCCGCTGGTGCCGTGGATCTGGTTCGGCGCGGGCATCATGGCGCTCGGCGCCGCCGTCAGCCTGAGCGATCGGCGCTTGCGCGTGGGCGCGCCGTCGCGGGCACGGATCCCGGCTCAGGCGAGCCCGGCCGAGTAGCGCGATGCGCCGCCTGCTGTTCGCCCTGCCGCTCGCGGCATTCGCCGCGATCGCCGGCTGGTTCGTCGTCGGGCTCGGGCGCGATCCCTCCACCATCCCATCGGCCCTGATCGACAAGCCGGTGCCGAGTTTCACGCTGCCGGCCCTGGCGGGCAGCGGCGTCGCCGGCCTCGCGACGGCCGACCTCGCGGGCAAGGTGATTTTCGTCAACATGTTCGCGTCCTGGTGCGCGCCGTGCAAAGTCGAGCATCCCCTGCTGATGCGTCTGGCGCGCGAGAAGCGCGTCGTGGTCATGGGCATCAGCTACAAGGACAAGGCTGCAGATTCGCGCCGCTTCCTCGATCAACTCGGCAATCCCTACGCCGCCATCGGCTGGGATCAGGACGGTCGCGTCGCCATCGATTGGGGTGTCTACGGCGTGCCGGAGACTTTCGTCGTCGATCGGCGCGGTCGCATCCGACATCGCCATGTCGGTCCGCTCAGCGAGGAGATTCTCGCCAGGACGCTGATGCCGCTGGTCGCGCGTCTGGAGGCGGAATGAATCGCGCGATCCTCGCCATGCTCGTCGCGCTGTGGCCCCTGGTGGCCGGCGCCGTGCTGCCGCACGAACAGCTCGCCGATCCGAGCCTCGAAGCGCGCGCGCGCGCGATCTCGCGCGAACTGCGCTGCCAGGTCTGCCAGAACCAATCCATCGACGATTCCAACGCGCCGCTCGCCGCCGATCTGCGCAAGCTCGTGCGCGAGCGACTCGGCGCCGGCGACAACGACGAGAGTGTTCTCGCCTTCGTGGTGGCGCGGTACGGGGACTATGTCCGCCTGACGCCGCCGATGCGCCGGGATACGCTGCTGTTGTGGCTCGCGCCGATCCTGGGTCTCGGCGCTGGCGTGATCGGTATCTTGATGTGGAGCCGCCGCCGGACCCGCCAGGCGTCGGCGGCGCCGCTCACGGCCGAGGAGCAGCGCGCCTTCGACCGCCTCCTCGCTCGCGACCGCGCGGAGCGCGAGGCGAAATGATCTGGGTGATCGCGATCCTGCTGGCGTTGACGCTGACGCTGTTTCTCGTGCAACCGCTGTGGCGGCGCGGGTCGGCGAACGCGCCGCGTCGCAGCTACGATCTCGCGGTCTATCGCGACCAGCTCGCCGAGCTCGAACGCGAGCAGGCGAGCGGGCTGATCGCCGCCCCCGAAGCGCAAGCCGCGCGCGCCGAGATCGCACGGCGGATGCTGGCGGCCGACAAGGGCGATCGCGCGCCGCCGCCACCGGCCATCGCACGCCCCTGGATCCCGCTGGCGCTGGTCGTCGCGGCGCCGCTCGGCGCCGTCCTGCTCTACGCCGCTATCGGCCGGCCCGACATGCCGGACCGGCCCGCCGCCGAACGCCGCAACCCGATGGCGGATCTGCCGGCCGAACAGCAGGCGCAGATGATCCGGACGATGGTCGAGTCGCTGGCCGCGCGCCTGGCGCAGAACCCCGATGATCTGCCGGGCTGGCGGCGTCTCGCGCGCTCCTATCGCGTGCTCGGTGAGATCGAACCCGCGCGCGAGGCGGCGGAGAAGGCGGTGAAGCTGGCGCCCGACGACATCGACGTGCTCGGCGAGTTCGTCGAACTCCATGCGCCGAGCGGTCCCGAATCGGAGATGACGCCGATTTTCCTCGCAACGCTGCGCCGCATGCTCGACCTGAAATCCGATCACGTGCAGGCGCTGTTCTTCCTCGGTCTGCAAGGATTTCGCAGCGGCGATCAGGCGGCGGCGCGCGGCTATTGGGAGCGGCTGCTGAAAATCCTCCCGGCCGACACGCAAGCCGCGCAGGAACTGCGCCGGCGCGTCGATCAGCTCACGCCGCCGAGCGGCGGTTGAGCGGCGCACAGGCCCAGCACCGCCGGTGCGGAGAATCAGATCTCGCCGACGCGATGGCAGGCGACGCGATGGCTCGGGCCGAGGCTCGACATCGGCGGAGGCGACTCGGCGCAGGCCGGTCGCGCATGGGGGCACCGCGACGCGAAGACGCAACCCCGATCGCTGAGCGCGGGCAGCGCCGGTCGAGCCGCCGCTGTCGCCGCATGCCGGCGGCCGGCGCGCGGAATCGCTGCCAGCAACGCGCGGGTATAGGGATGGGCGGGGGCGTCGAATAATCGGCGCGTGGGCGCCTCCTCGACCAGGCGACCGCGATAGAGCACGCCGACGCGGTCGCAGAGATGGCTGACGACCGAGAGGTCGTGCGAGATGAACAGCATCGCGAGGTTGCTGCGCGCATGGATCGCGCGCAACAGCGCCAGGATCTGGGCCTGGATCGAGACGTCGAGCGCCGAGACCGGCTCGTCGGCGATCAGCAGCGCCGGCTCGAGCGCGATCGCGCGCGCGATCGCGATGCGCTGGCGCTGCCCGCCCGAGAATTGATGCGGATAGAGAAGCGCCATCGCAGGGTCGAGCCCCACCGAGTCCATCAGCGCCGCGACGCGTAGGCGACGCTGCCCCGGCGCGAGGTCGAGATGGGTGCGCAAGGGCTCGCCGATGATGTCCGCGATGCGCCAGCGCGGATCGAGCGAGGCATAGGGACTCTGAAAAACGACCTGAACGCCGCGCCGCGCGACGCGCAACGCCGAACCGCGGAGCGCGAGCCAGTCGGCCCCGTCGAAGCGGATCGTGCCGGCGCTCGGCTCGAGCAGGCGCGCGATGAGGCGCCCGATCGTCGACTTGCCGCTGCCGCTTTCGCCGACCAGTCCGAAATTCTCCCCGCGCGCGATGTCGAAACTCACCCCGTCGACCGCGCGCAGATACCGGCGACGCGGCCACGATCCGGGCAGCGCGAAATCCCGGGTCAGATCGGCGACGGCGAGCAGCTCCGCCATCAGACCGCCTTGTGGCAAGCGACGGCCTGCGCCCCGATCGCGCGCAATTCAGGCGTCACGCGGCGGCAGGTCTCGTCCGCCAGCACGCAGCGCGGATGAAAGGCGCAGCCGCCCGTCAGGCGCGCGAGGTCGGGAACATTGCCGGGAATCGGCCGGATCTCCTGCCCCGGCTGGTCGATGCGCGGGCGCGACGCGATCAGCCCCATCGTGTAGGGGTGGCGCGCACGGTCCAGAATGTCATCCACCGCGCCCGATTCCACGATCACGCCCGCATACATCACGGCAACGCGATCGCACATCTCGGCGATCACGCCGAGATCGTGGCTGATCAGGATCACGGCCGTGCCGCGCTCGCGCTGCAGATCGCGTACGAGTTCGAGGATCTGCGCCTGCACCGTGACATCCAAGGCCGTGGTCGGCTCATCGGCGATGACCAAGGCGGGATCGAGCGCGAGCGCGCAGGCGATCACCACGCGCTGGCGCATGCCCCCGGAAAGTTCATGCGGGTAGGAGCGCGCACGCCGCGCGGGCGCCTCGATGCCGACGCGATCGAGCAGCTCGACCACGCGGCGCTGGATCTCGGCGCCACGCAGCGCCGGACGGTGCCAGTGGAAAAGCTCGGCGATCTGCGCGCCGATCGGCATGACGGGATTCAAGGTCGCGCTCGGATCCTGGAAGATCATCGCGATGCGATCGCCGCGCAGACGCCGCAGCGCCTCCTGCGACAGACCGCGCAGGTCGCGGCCTTCGAACACGATGCGCCCGCCGCTGATGCGCCCCGGCGGCGCGATGAGCTGCAGGATGGCCTGGCCCGCGGTCGATTTGCCGCAGCCGCTCTCGCCGACCAGCCCCAAAATCCTGCCCTGCTCCAGGCGAAGCGACACGCCGTTCACGGCGCGCACCATGCCGCGCCGGCTGGGATACTCGACGCGCAGATCCTCGATTTCGAGCAGCGCCGCGCTCATGGCCGCTCCAGCCGCGGGTCGTAGGTGTCGCGCAGGAAGTCGCCGAACAGATTGATGCCGATCGACGTGCCGAGGATGGCGACGCCGGGGCCGAGCACCATCCAGGGCGCCTCGTAGAGGAAGTCGCGGCCGTCGCTGATCATCATGCCCCAGGACGGCGTCGGCGGCTGCACGCCGAGGCCGAGGAAGCTCAGCGCCGCCTCGGCGATGATCACCAGCGCGATGTCGAGCGTCGCCAGAACGACGATCGACGGAAACACGTTGGGCAGCACGTGGCCGAGCACGATGCGCCAGGTCGGCACGCCGATCGAGCGCGCCGCCTCGATGTACTCCAGCGGCCGGATCTTCATCGCCTCGCCGCGCACGACGCGCGCGAAATTCACCCACAGCGCGACGGTGAGCGCGGTGACCAGCGTGTAGAAGCCCGGGCCGAGCACCGCCATGAACATCAGCGCGAGCAGCAGGAAGGGAAAGGCGAGCTGGAACTCCGCGAGCCGCATGATCACGGCATCGAGCATGCCGCCGAAATACCCGGCGATCGCGCCGAGCAGCGAGCCGATCGTCATCGCCAGGACGACGACGATGATCGCGACCGAGATCGAGACGCGCGCGCCGAGCAGCACGCGGCTGAAGATGTCGCGGCCGAGATCGTCGCCGCCGAGGACATGCGTCGGCGCGGCGCCGTCCTCCCAGAACGGCGGCAGGAAGCGCCATGCGATGACCTGCCGCGCCGGGTCGTGCGGCGCCAGCATCGGCGCCGCCAGCGCGATGCCGAGCGCGAGTGCGATCAGCACGAATCCAGTAAGGCCTTTCGGGCTGCGGCGCAGCGCACGCCAGAAACGCGCGCGCCCGGACTCGATCTCGAGCGCCGCCTCAGCCATGGCGCAGGCGCGGATCGATCAGGCGATAGAGCAGATCGACGATCAGATTGAGGGTGACGAACAGCGAGGCGGAGAGCAGCACGACCGCCTGCACGACCGGATAGTCGCGCCAACTCACCGCCTGCACCGCGAGCCTTCCGATGCCCGGCCAGGCGAACACGGTCTCGACCACGATCGCGCCCGAGAGCAGCGCGCCCATCTGCAACCCGACGACCGTCACGACGGGAATGATGGCGTTGCGCAGCGCATGGCGCAGATAGATCACGCGGCGCGGCAGGCCCTTGGCGCGCGCGAATTGCACGAAATCCTGGCGGATGGTCTCGATCATCGCGGAGCGGATCAGCCGCGCATTGATCGCCATCAGCGCGAAGGCGAGCGAAACGCTCGGCAGCACGAAATAGCGCGCGCGGCTCCATAGCAGCGCAGGGTCGGCGCCGATGATCGCGCGTGGCAGCACCGCGAGCACCGAGCCGCCATAGCCCGAGGAGGGCAGCAGATCGAGATGCACGGAGAACACCAGCATCAGCAGGATGCCGAGCAGGAATCCCGGCATCGAGACGCCCAGCACCGCGATGATCGTGCCGACATAGTCGATGATCGTGTCCTGATAGAGCGCGGTGACGATGCCCAGCGTGAAGGCGAAGACCAGCGCCATCGCCATCGCCCAGAAGGTGAGCTCGAGCGTCGCCGGCAGGCGCTCGAGGATGAGCTGCGCGGTCGGCACGCGCTGGCGCAGGGAGATACCGAGATCGCCGCGCAGGATGCCCTGCATGTAAGAGAGATATTGCTCGAGCACCGGACGCGTGAGGCCGAGCTGCTCGCGCAGCCTTGATTTGTCCGCCTCGGTCATGCCGGGATTCCCGGCCGACATGATGTCGACCGGGTCGCCTGGCACCAGCTTGATCATGATCGAGACGACGAAGACGACGCCGGCGATCACGATCAGTGCGTAGCCGAGCCGCTTGGCGATCAGCGCCAGCACGCGCGGCCCTCGTCCGTTTCTTTTCCGCTTCAGCCCTCGAGCCAGAGCTGCGTGATGTTCACGTCGGCATTCGAGTGCAGCACTGCGCCCTTCACCTTGGCGCCGATCGCCGCGACGTTGAGCGGCTCGAACATCGGGATCCAATACGCCTCGCGCACGATCTTCTCCTGCGCCTGCTTGAGAAGCTCGCGCCGCTTCGCGGGATCGAACTCCGTGCGCTCGCCGTCGAGCAGACGATCGAGGTCGACGCTCTGCTCCTTCGGCACGAAGTTGACGTTGATCCCGCTCGTACTGTGGAACTTGACGTAGAGGGCGTCGGCGTCGGGGTAGGTGTAGCCGTCGAAGATGATCTGGCTCTGCCCGCGCCGCGCGGCCGCCGACCATTCGCCGATCGGCATCGACTGCACGGCCAGCTCGACGCCGACCTCGCGGAACTGCGCCTGCGCGATCTCCGCCGCGCGCCGGATCGCCGGCGTGTCGTTGCCGATCGCGGTCAGCCGCAGCCCGCTGCCGTGACCGGCCTCCGCGAGCAGTGCACGCGCGCGCGCCGGATCGTAGCGATAGGCGAGCTGCTCCACCGTCGGCGAATAGCCCGGCATGGTCGAAGGCAGCGGGCCATAGGCCTCCTTGCCCTGGCCGTCGAGGATCAGCGCCACCATGCGCGCAGGATCGATGGCGTGGGTCAGCGCCTGACGTACTTTCACATCGTTCAGCGGCGCCAAGCTCTGGTTGAAGGTGATGTTGCGCAGGGTCAGCGCGGGCCGGCTGAGAACCTCGATGCCGCGCCGGCCACGCAGACGACGGATCCCGGTGAGCGGCACCGACGAGCCGGTGTAGATCATGTCGATCTCGCCGGTCTCGAGCGCCGCCATGCGCGTTGCGTCCTCGGGATAGTGGACGATCTTGATGCCGTCGACATTGGGCACCGGTCCCGCGCGATACGCGTCATTGCGCTCCATCTGGATGCCGCTATCGGGCGCCCAGGACTTGAACCTGAACGGTCCGGCGCCGACGGGGTTGCGGCCGAACTGCGCTCCGGCCGCTTCCACCGCGCGGCGCGGCAGCACGACGCAATAGCCGAGCGTGAGTCCGACCCAGAGCGGCACGAAAGGCTGACGATAGGTATAGGCGACCGTCATGCGGTCGACGATCTCGACCTTCTCGAGCGGTCCGAGCAGGAACACGGTGGGCGACGCGGTCGCCGGATCGCGATGGCGCGCCACGGTCCACGCCACCGCCTCGGCATCGACCGGCGTGCCGTCGTGGAAAACGAGACCATCCTTCAGCTTGAAGACGATGGTCTTGTTGTCGTTGATCAGCTCCCAGCTCGCCGCGAGCGCGGGCTGGACATTGCCGTCGGCATCGATGCGCGCCAGCGGTTCATGGACCAGCCGCAGCGTCGCTTCCGAAACCGCCAGCGCCGTCTTGTGCGGATCGAGACTGTCCGGCTCCTGATCGCGTCCGCAGCGCAAGGTTCCGCCGCGTCGCGGCGTCTGGGCGAGCGCAGCGCCGCCCAGCGCGAGCGTGCCGATGCCGGCGGCGGCGCCGAGCATGCCGCGACGTGACAGCGCATGGCGGCGCGCATGCGCGTAGGAGAGTTCGAGGAAGTCACGTGGAGCCATCGATTCGAGCGACATCAGTTTTCCCCTTCTTGAGTTGGCGATCTTCAGTCGATGCGCATGAAGCGCAGGCGCTTGGTACGGTCGCTGTCGAGCACGATGCCGCGCTCATCGACCTTGATCGTGTACAGCCAGTCCTTGCCGAGCGGCGGCGGCGGCGTCGCGGGTCCGGATCGGCCGAGATAGAGGTCATGATCGGCGCGGGTCAGCACCATCGTCATCACGCCGAAGCGCGAGGTCACCCGCAGCACGAATCCGTCCTGGCCTTCCTCGGCGATCGTCGCGTCCATCTCGAGGCCGCGATGCGCGTAGCGTCCGAGGATCGGCCGGCTGGCCGCGGGCAATTCCGCGGGCAAGCGGCGCGCCTGGCGCCGATGGCCGCACCAGGTCACATCCATCGTGCCGTCGCCGGTCGGCGAGAGCACGTAGTGCAGCACGCCGCGCTCGGGCATGAATTGATTCGGCGCGATGCGGTCGATCGCGATCGTGCCTCCGCCGCCGCCGAACACGGGTTCGCCATCCCGGATGCGCAGATCGAACAGCTCCTCGCCGCCAACCTCGCGATAGAGCCCGGCCTGGCTCGCCAGCGGCGCCAGATCCTCGACACGGTTTGACGGCGAGAGCGCGTCGCCCAGACACGCATCGGCGATGCGCCGCGCGATCGAGAACGGCGCCAGCTCGTCGTGATTGCCGAGGATGACGATGCCGAATTCCGCCGCCGGGTAATACTGCGAGTCCGAACGCCCGCCGGCCACGCCGCCGCCATGGCCGATCGCCCGCAAGCCACGATACTCCGCTGAGACGAGCCCGAGGCCATACAGGCTCGTCGTGCCATTCGCGTAGACCGCCGGCGTTTTCATGCGCGTCCACATCGCTTCGGTCCCGATCTTGGGATGCGCGAGATTCTCCTGCCAGACCAGCATGTCCTCCAGCGTCGAGACCATGCCGCCTTCGCCGCCGAGCTCGATGCCCCAGCTCGCGCGGCTCCACTTGCCCTCGGCGTCGCGCGTGTGATGGCCGGCAAGACGCGGCAGGATGTCGCTATCGCGCTTCATCAAGCGCGAATCGGCCATGCCGAGCGGACCGCAGATGCGCGCCTCGAGCAGCTCGTTGAAGCTGCGG
>JANNTF010000917.1:0-5009 GCA_031403455.1 Alphaproteobacteria bacterium
CGGCAGCACGTAGCGCCCCGGCGTGATCGCGCGCGCGACATAGCCGGTGCGGACGATCGGTTCGTCGAGATCGCCGACCCGTACCGCGGCGACGAAGCGATCGTCGCGTGCCTCACGCGTCGCCAGTTTCGAGATCGGCCCGAGGAACTTGAACTGCGAGTTGCCTTCGTCGTCGAGCCGCCGCAACAGGCCCTCGATCTCGAGCCCGGCCGGCAGCAGATCCATGATCGCGACGTCGCTGCCCGCGCGACGATCCGCCTCGTTGAAGCCGGCGACCTCGATCGACACCACGACACGATCATTCTGCTTGAGCTGCGCCAGATCGGCCGGCTCGCCCTGCAGCGTGAGGAAGCTGCGCTTCACGGTGAAGCGCCGGTTCGCCGCCGGCAGCGGCGTCTTCGACACGCCGGTGATCGTCGTCGTCGCCCAGATCTCGCGTTCGCCACGATTGGCGACGGCGAAGCCGCGCTGCAGCTGTGCAGGCGCCAGATCGAACACGGCGCGCGAGCGCCCGAGGATCACCTGACCATCGGCGTCGACGTTGATCTGCGACCCGCGCTGCGCGAGCGCATGCGTGGCCAGCAGCATCCAGGATTTCTCCTGCGTGGTCGTCGCCTCGAGCTGCGGCACGCGCAAGCTCTCGCCGAAGCGCCGGAAGAGCTGCTCGAGCGTCGCGCCGCGATCCGCCGTCGCCGTCACCGCCACCACGGCGGCGAGATCGCGCAGCGTCGTGCCGTAGTAATCGAAGGAGCGTCGATCGGCACGCGTGAGCGAGCGATCGAGCGCGCCCAGGCTGCGCGTGAACAGCGCATCGGCGCGCGCGGTGTCGCCGCTCAGCTGCAGCGCCGCGCCGAGCTGCGCCAGGACCAGCGGGTTCTGATACTGGCCGGCGCGCACATCGTTGACGTAGCGCAGCGTGCCGAGATCGGCCCGCCCCTCGCGGGCGAGTACGAACAGCGCATAGGCGCGTGTTTCGTCGCCGCCTTCGAGCTGAGTCGCCGCGGCGCGCAGCCAGCGCACCGACCGGCTCAGCGCCTCGTCGGGCACGACCAGATTCCGCTTGCGCGCGTTGAGCAGGAAATCGATCGCGTAGACCTGCAGCCAGGACAGCGCCGAATCGTCGGTGGGACCCCACAAGCCGAAGCCGCCATCGGCGCGCTGCATGTCGAGCACGCGCCACACCGCATCCTGCACGCGCCGCTCGATCGCCTTGTCCTCGCGCGCGCCGATCAGCGCCGCCGCCTCGTTGAAATAGAGCAGCGGGAAAGCGCGGCTCGTCGTCTGCTCGAGGCAGCCGAACGGATAGCGATCGAGCGCACGCAGGATCGCCGCCACGTCGAAGCCGCGCCACGACGCGACTTCGATCGAGGCTTGGACGGAGCCGGGCACGAGCGTGGCGAGGTCACGCGGCGTGACGCTCACGCTGGCGCCGGGCGCGACGCGCTCGATGCGCGCCTCGGTCGTCGGCGCTTGCGCGGGCCGGGTTTCCATCTGCCAGTCACGCGTGATCGCAAACCCGCCCGGGCCCTCGACCTGCAGTCGGAAATCGGTGATCCCGATCTCGCCGGCGATCAGCGGCCAGCTGAGCAGCTGGCGCCCGTTGGCCTGCAGCTCGACGCTGCGCGCCGCCTCGCCCGTGATCGCGACGGGGCCGCGCGCCTGCCAGCGCACGCGATAGCTGCCAGCCGGACCCTCGACATTGTGCAGCCAGACGCTGACCCGGCTCTCATCGTCCGGCGCCAGGAATCGCGGGAAGGTCGCATCCGCGACCAGCGGGTCACGCACGGTCATCCGGCCTTCGCCATTGCCGACCCGGCTCGCATCCCAAGCCACCGCCATCAGCCGCAGCTCGCCGACGAAATCGGGAATCTCGAGCGTGACCTTCGCGCGCCCGTCCGCGTCCAGCGTGAGCGGGCCATGGAAGATCGCCACGATCTTCACCGGCACGACTTCGAGCCCCTTGCCGCCGAGCGACGAATCGCCGCCCTGACGCACCGCGCCCTTCACACCGGCGCGGCCATCGATGAGCCGGCCGTAATCGTCGCGTAGTTCGAGACCCAGGCGCCGCTTACCGAAGACATGCGCGAAAGGATCCGGCGTGCGGTAGCGCGTGAGCTGCAGGATTCCCTCGTCGACCGCGGCGAGCGTCACGCGGGTCGCGCCGGTCGCGCCGCCGATGCGCAAGGTCACTTCGGTCGGGCCGCGCGGACGCGTCAGCGCCGGCGCCTCGATCGCCACCGCGAGCTTGCGCGCCGTATTGTCGACGCCGAGCCACGCCAAGCCGACCGCGCGCACGGGGGCACGCGTGGCGCTGGCCGGCTCCAGCGGCCGGATCAGCGAGACGAGCGCGTAGGCGCCCGGGCCCCAATCGGCGCCGACGGGAATCTCCACGGTCGCGCCGCCGGCCGGCACCGACACGGCCTGCACGGCATGGATGCGATCGGTCGCGACCACGATCGTCGCCTCGCCGGCATGGCTCGAATCGATCTTGAGCTTCGCGGTTTCGCCGACGGCGTAGCTCTGCTTGTCGGCGAGCACGTCGAGCTTGTCCGGCGTCTTGTCGACCTCGCCGCCGCCCCAGCCGGCGTAGAATCGGATCGAGGCCTGCGCGCGCTCGTTGCCCGGCACGCGCACGACGAGGCGATGACGGCCCCAGCTGACCTCCGCCGCGATCTCCGCGGCCGTGTCCACGGCGATGGCGCCGCGGCCGCTCGCCACGACGCGGTCGCGCACGACTTCCTCGTAGCGCCACGCATCGCGATTGCGGATCCAGTTCCACAGAACTTCCTCGCGGATCAGCTCCCAGCTCGTCTCGGCGGCGGCGATGCGCGCGCCGTCGGCATCGACCGCGATCAGCTCGAAGCGCGCCGTCGAGTCCCACGGCACGGTCAGCCGCTCGGCGCCAACCCACCAATTGCGCGCCGTCGTGAATAACGGCCGTAGGCCGAGCTGAACGGCCGAGCCCTTGAGCTTCAGCGTCGCCGTCTCGCCGGTGCTGCGCCCGCCCGGTTCGAACACGGCGATTCGCGCGTTGGCGAGCAAGGGGCGCGTAACGGCGCCAAGATCGGGCACCGCGCCGGTCGCGCTCGTCTTGCCCTGCGCGTCGGTCGGCTCGATGGTGAGCGGGAAACTCGGGAACTCGGCCCGCTCGCGCTCATGGCCGAAATAGAAGCCGCGATACTGCGGATAGGGATCGGGATCGAACTCGATCTGCGCTTCCGCTTCGGTCGCCAGGCTGGCCGCCGGCGCGCCATAGAGAAAACGCGCGTCGACATCGATCGTCACGGTATCGCCCGCGCCATAGGATTTGGCGCGCGGCGACAGCTCGACCTTGATCTTCTGGGGGACGAAATCCTCGACCTCGAATCGCGCGCGCCCGATCGGCGGGGCGGACGGATCGACGACGATCTCGGCGCTCCACAATCCACGCGCGGAGGTCGCCGAGAGCGCGATGGTTTCACGCAACGCGCCCGTTGCATCGGCCAGGAGCGCGAAGCGGCGCGCCTCCGTGCCGTTGGGCCGGCGCACGACGATCTGCGCCGGCAGATTGGGCGCCGCATTGCCGGCGGCGTCGCGCAGCAGCGCGGCGAACTCGACGCGCTCACCCGGGCGATAGATGCCGCGCTCGGTCCAGGCGAAGACGTCCACCGGTCCCGGCGGCGCGCGACCCTCGACGCCGCGATCAGCGAGATCGAAGGCCGGACGATCGAGATCGAGCACGGTGAAATCGGCGTCACGGCCAAACGCCATCACCGCGACCGGCGCATTGCCGGCACCGCCGCGCAACAGGCCGGGTGCGAAGCTGGCGCGGCCGGTCGCGTCGGTGCGCACGCGTCCGAGCTCCTCGTTGTTGCGTGCCACGAGGGTCAGCTCGATCTCCGCCATCGGCTTGGCGTCGGCGTAGTTGCGCGCGAAGACATGCAAGCCATCGGCGCCCTTGAGCACGCTGAGGCCGATATCGGTGGAGATCACCCATTGCGCCGCGAGCTGCCGGCTCCAGCGCGACTCGTCATCCTCGCCGCCGCTGCCGGCACGCGCCGCGTCCGACGCCACGACCCAATAGATCCCGGGCTTCTTGTCGCGCACGATTTCGGCGATCGGGAAGGCCGTGACGATCTCGCGATTTGGCTGGTTGTCGACGGCCAGCGTGCCGGACCAGATCAGCGTGCCCGTCTCGTCGCGCATGCGATCGAGCGCGTAAGGGTAGGCGCGACGCTCGTTCTGGCGGAACTCCTCGCGGATCGCGGCGATGCCACGCTCGCCCACGCGGAAAACGCGCACGGCCACTTCGGGCACGTTGACGGTGGTGATCGGCAGGCCATCGCTCGCGGCGCGCACGAGGATGCGCCCGCCGCCGGTGAAGGTGACGACCGGCGGCCGCGCGGTCAGCGTCACGGGAATGCGCTCCCCCGTAGCCAAGCGCTGATCATTGGCGCCGGGCAGGCCGGGGCGCAGTTCGATGTCGTAATCCGTGCCATAGGCGAGCCCGGTCAGGCACAGCTTGTTGCCGTCCACGCTGAGCGCGGGCCGCGCCGTCGCGGGGGCCACGGTGAGATAATCGAGATAGCGCACGCCCTCGGCCTGGAGCGGCCGCGTGAACTGCACGCAGATCCGCGGCTGCAATCCGGATTGGTCGACATCGAGGCGCTGGAAGGCGAAGCGGATCGGCGGCGGTTCCGGCGCCGGCGGCGCGGGGGGCGCGATGGGCGCGATGGGCGCGACCGCGGCGGTGTCGTTTGCGGCGGGAGTCGACGTGGGCGCCTGGACGGCAGGCGGCGTCACGACCGGTGCCGCGGCGACGATGGGCGCGGCGGGCTGCGCCGGCGCGGCGACCGGTGCAGGCGCCGGGGTCTGGGCGGGCTCCGGAGCGCGCTGCGACAAATAGAGTGACAGCCCGATGCCGACGCCAACGGCAACCACCCAGCCGAACCGGATACGCATGCGAACTCCCACCGGCCGACCTCGCCCGAGCCGGCACCAAGATCATCGACGGTAGAGCTTCACCCCGG
>JANNTF010000918.1:0-4683 GCA_031403455.1 Alphaproteobacteria bacterium
ACCGTTCTGGCGTTGATGCCAAACCGGTCCGCGACAGCACGTGAGCTGATCCCCTCGACCAGAACCGCGTGCCGAACCCGCGCGTAAAGCTCCACTGTCTTCATCCCCAGCCCCTCCGCCAAATCAGGCTCAGGGCGCTAAGGCAGCCTGCATAAATAACGGCTGCAATCAAGTCGGGCGCGGCGACAGGGTGTAGTTCCACTCCCCATGGAAGTCGTGGCGGTGGATGGCAAGCGCGGCGATCTCGGCATCGCTGACCTTGATGCCGGCTGGGTAGGTGTTGGTGTCGAGTTCGGCGCGTACTGCGAGACCCTTATTGGTCGTCGTTGCGCCGATCAGCTGCACGATGGCCCGATGGCTGACGAGCGGTTTGCCGCGCCAGTTCTTCGTGATGAACGAGAAGAGCCGGTGCTCGATCTTGTTCCACTTGCTGGTGCCGGGCGGCAGGTGGCAGACCGTGACAGGAATGCCGATCTCGTCGACGAACTTCTGCAACTCGACCTTCCAAAGTCGCACGCGCGCACCGTTCGAACCGCCGCCGTCGGCGGTGATCATCAGCCGCTTGGCTTGTGGATAGCGGGCCTGTCCCATTGTGCTCCACCAGCGGCGGATCGTGTTGACCGCGAACGCCGCCGTATCGTGGTCGACGCCGACACTCACCCAGCCCTTGTTGTCGGCGATATCGTAGATGCCATAAGGCACGGCGCGTCCAAGTTCGGGGTCGATGAAGTCGTGAACACGCACCTCTTCGGGCGACGCCGTGGGCCGCAACTCCCGGCCCGCATTCTTGAAGTCGCCGACCAACTCCTTCTTTTTCGTGTCGACCGAGATGACCGGCGATTGCTCGATCATGTGCTCTTTCATGTGCCCGGCGAGATACTGGAACTGCGCGTCGCGATCGGGATGATGGCTGCCCTCACGCGTCTTGCGATTGCTCTGCAGGCTGTAGCCGAGTTTGCGCAGCAGTTTGGCGATGACGTTCGGGCAGACCGTGTGCTGCATGTCTTTCAGCGCCGCGCACAACTTGTCGAGGCTCTTCGAGGTCCACAGCAGCGGCGACATCGGATCGCCCCGCGTCGAGGCTTCGAGCAGTTTCTGCAGATCTTCGAGAAGCGTCGGATCTTGCTGCGTCTTGGACCTGCGACCGCCACCCGGCCGCCGCACACGCCCTGCGCCCGCCGAGCGGTTCTCAGCGATCTCCGCGATCCCGCGATTGATCGTACTGCGTGCGATGCCCGTCACTTTCGACACCATCGTCACGCCGCCGTGTCCAAGCGCACGCGCTTCCGCCGCCGCAAACCGCCGCCTGGCCTGCTCGTCGAGCACGGGGACAAGCGCATCAAAGCGTTGCCGAATCAGTTCCCCAGCATCTGTCATGCCGTATCTCTACAAGACACGACTCCCCCTCGTGAATCCCCCAGCGCAGCTTTCCTTTGCGCCTGAGACAATTATGACTCACTTGTTCATGCAAGCTGCCAAACTCGACGAGCAAATTCGATCCAGCGTCGATTTTCCCGCGACCGCTCGCTGCAGTTCGGGCTCGAGATCGCGCGGCGCGCCCTGGCGATCGACGACGCCGAGGCGGTGGCGCATTTCGTGGTCGCCGCCGTGCTGCTGTGGCGGCGCGATTTCGACCACGCCTACGTGGCGATCGCACGTTGCGTCGCGCTGATGCCGAGCTGGATCCGAGGCCGATTGCTGATGGCGCGGATCCAGATCTTCGATGGCCGACCGGCCGAGGCGATCGAGACTCTCGATCTCATCATGCACCTCGATCCGCACCATCCCGACATCACGCTGCAATTCGTCGCCGATGCCCGCTTCCTGCTGGGTCAGTACGAGCTGGCGGCCGCCACGCTCACCAGGCGGCTCGCGCGCAATCCCGAGGCGACGACGGCCCATGCCCTGATCGCCGCCGCCTATGGCCATCTCGGCCGGATCGACGAAGGCCGCGCGGCTTGGGCGCATGTGCTGCGGCTCGAACCCGGCTACTCGATCGAGCGTCAGCGCCGAATCCTGCCGTTCCGGAACTCCGCCGATTTCGAGCGCCGCGTCGAAGGCCTGCGCAAGCTCGGCCTGCCGGTCTGAGACAGCGAGGCTCCGGCCGAACAAAGGGTTCCAAATTCGGAACCGGTTTTCCTATCGGCCGAGTGCTTTCTTCCAGCGCGAGGCAAGTCCACGCTGGATCGATTGTCGCAGCTCACCCGATCGTGGTTCGATCGCGACGGCGTCGAGCAGCCACGAGACCGACGACGGCGGCCGTCAGTAACATCATTGACCCCGGCTCCGGCACCATACTCACCACGAGCGCGTCGAGCGCCCCACCCTCCGTGTCGACGCCGCCTGCAATGATGAAGGCGATATCCGGCACCGCGCGAATGATCGCGGCGGTGACATAGGGGACAGGCCCCCGCCCATCGCCAGATGCCGTCACGCTCTCGACGAGGTTTCCGTCCCCGGAGCAAATCGACGCTGGATCGATTTTCCCGATCTCCCTCCCGATGGCTGCGATCGGCGTCTATTCCGCGGGATGAGCCAAATCGACGCTGGATCGATTTTCTGGAATTTCACGCGGCCGGCAGCACGACGTGATCCGTCTGTCGCGCCGCGTAGAGCAGCACTGCGCGGATGTCATTGGGTTCCAGGAAGGCGTAGTCGGCGAGGATCTCCTCGTGCGAGGCGCCGGCGGCGAGCAGCTCCAGCACGTCGACCACCCGCAGCCGTGATCCGCGGATACAGGGTCGTCCGCCACATCTCTCCGGCTCGACGGTGATGCGATCGAGAAGCTCCATGTCGGCGAACCTAGCAGAGCGCAGAGCGGTGTTCATGCCTCCGCAGCGGGTCGGGCTCTATCGGCGGGATCGCTTTTTTGCTGGCTTCTTCTTGGCCGGCTTCTTCACTGCTTTTTTCACGGTCTTCTTCTTGGTGACTTTCTTCTTCACCACCGCCGGCTGACGCGCGGCCGTCTTCGGTCTGCCGCTCGCGCCCACTCGCTCAGCCACCACACCCGGGATCTTCTTCAATCGGTCGATCTGTTTCTCGGCTTGGGAGATGAAGGCGTCGAAGGCGCCGGTGCGGGCTGATGCGACCACTTTCTCGAGTTCGGCGCCGGCGGCGGCGGCGATCGAGGCGGCTTCGAGGAGGCTGGCCTGGCCGATCTCCTGGAGCTGCTCGTTGATGAGCTCGATGCTGTCGTTGAGCTGTTCCTTCTCGGCGGCATCGCTGGTCGCGTTGCGGCGGCGCATCAGCAGGTTCTGGGCGCTGACGAGTTCGAGGCGAGTCTGGTCGATGGCACTCATGGCAACCTCCTAAGTTCGGATCTCGCGCGGCACCGCTCAGCGCACCGCGCCGCCGACCCGGATGACGGCCATCGTGCGGCGCACGGAATCGGCATAGCCCCGGATCTCGCCGGTGCGTCGCGCGATCTGGGCGAGGCGGATCGGATCGGCGGGTCGGTCGACGGCCGCGACCACGACGTCCCAGGCGGTCTGCAGCTCGCCGAGCAGGATGACGTAGTTCGACACCGTCGTGCGGTAGCCCTCGATCGCGCGCAAATCGGGCGCGGCGACATCGGGATTGGCCGCCGCCTCGCGGGTCAGCCGCGTGCGCGGCAGGTCGATCAGGGTCACGAAGATCTCGGGCGCGGCATTGCGCAAGGCGCCGATCAGCTTGCTCACCAGCGGCGCGCCGTCGCGGATCAGGCGGCGCTGCTCGGCGGCGCTGGCGGCCTTGCCGATGCCGTCGAGGATCGGCTGCAGCGCCTGCAGCGCCGGGCCGATCAGCGCGGCCGAGGCTTGCAGCCCGGGCACCAGGCCGAGCAGGCCGGCGACATCCGCGCCGATCTCCTCGATCTGGCCGCGCGCCTCGTCGAGATTGCCGCCATCGCCGAGCTGGCCGAGCGCTTCGGCGTAGCGCTCGATCACCTGGAGCGAACCGCGCATCATCTTCGCGGCCGGCGGATCGCCGAGCTCGCCGAAATAGGACGCGTCCTCGTTGCAGAAGCCGTAGATGAAGCCGGCGCGGCCGACTTCCTGCCAGGCCGGGCGGCACTCGCCGGTCACCGTGCCGCGCCGCGTGCGATTGGTCGCGATCGTGCGGCCGCGCAGGCGCTCGCTGACCGCGACCTCGTCGAGCAGCGGCTGGCCGACCTGGTTCACGGCGACGAAGGCGGAGCGGAAATACTTCACCTCGTCGACCGGCCGCACGGCGCAGGCGGCGACCAGCAGCAGCATGCCGATGGGCAGCACGGCGCGCGACGCGCGGCCTGTTTCGCGGCGCGTCTTCGGCGGTCGATTGTCGTGGCTCATGATCGGTCTCCTCCTCGCGGCCTCTTCAGCGTCCGCGCAATTTGGCACATGCGAGCGGCGCGGGCGAAATCCCTCCGGATCGACGGCTCCGGTTACGTCGCCAGCGGATAGAGATCCGCGCGGCGGTCCTGCCAGGTGCGTACGCTGCCGCTGTCGCGCGCGCGGCGCAGCAGCGCGAGGTCGAGCTCGGCGACGACGATCTGGTCGCTGTTCATCTCGCCCTGCGCCTGCACGCCGCCGGGCGGAAACTGCACGTCGCAGGGCGTCAGGATCGCGGCCTGGCCGATGTTGGACCGCATCCACGCCACCGGCAGCTGGCCCACGGTATGGGTCGCAACGACATAGATCTGATCCTCGATCGCGCGCGCGTGGCAGC
>JANNTF010000919.1:0-5766 GCA_031403455.1 Alphaproteobacteria bacterium
CGCACTCTCCAGCACCATCGAGCGCCCGGCGAAGGCCTCGGTGCGGCTATCGGCCAGCATCGCCTGGATCAGCTGGAACTCGGCGATGGCCTGACCGAACTGCGTGCGCGCCATCGCAAAGGCGAGCGCATCGGCGATCAGACGTTCCGCGACGCCGACGCAGACCGCGGAGATGTGCAGCCGGCCGCGATCGAGCACTTTCATCGCGGTCTTGAAACCCTGGCCTTCCTGCGCGCCGAGGAGTGCGTCGGCCGGCACGCGGCAGGCCTCGAAGATCACGTCGCTCGTATGCGCGCCGCGCTGGCCCATCTTCCGGTCGCGCGTGCCGAGGCGCAGGCCCGGCGCATCGGGCTCGATCAGAAAGGCCGAGACGCCGCCGGCGCCCTTGCTCGCCGGATCCGTGCGCGCGAAGACGGTGAAGAGCCCGGCCTGCGGCGCGTTGGTGATGTAGCGCTTCGTGCCGTTGAGCTCCCATCCCTCCGCGACACGTCGCGCACTGGTTTTCAGGCTCGCGGCGTCGGAGCCGGAATCCGGCTCGGTCAAGGCGAAGGAGCCGACGATCTCGCCGCTCGCGAGGCGTGGCAAATAGCGGCTGCGCTGCGCCGGCGTGCCGTCCATCACGATGCCCTGGCTGCCGATCCCGTTATTCGTCCCGATCAGCGACCGGAAGGCCGGCGAGGTGCGGCCGAGCTCGAAAGCCACGCGCACCTCTTCCTCCATGGTCAGGCCGAGGCCGCCATAGCTTTCCGGGATCGACAGGCCGAACAATCCCATCTCGCGCATCGCGACGATGATCTCCGGCGGGATGCGATCGGTCTCCGCGACGTCGGCCTCGCGTGGCATCAGCGTCTCGCGCACGAAGCGCGCGACCTGAGTCAGCAGGGCATCGAGAGTCTCGGCGTCACGGATCATCGGCGTGTCCTGGGTTGCTCAGTTCACCGGCGCGCCGCCTTCGGCGCTGCGCTTGGCGACGAATGCGTCCATCGCTTCGGCGCGTGCCGGATCGAGCGGCGGCTGCACGTATTCGGCGATCGCCTGCATGGCGATCTTGTGCGCGCGCTGCGTCGCGTCCTGCGCGCCGTCGAGGCGCCACGTCTCGTAGTTGCGCCAGTCCGAGACGATCGGGTCATAGAAGGCGGTCTCGTAGCGCGCGAGCGTATGGGGCGAGGCGAAGAAATGACCGCCCGGGCCGACCTCCGCGATCGCGTCCACCGCCAGCGCATCCGTGTCGAAACGCTCGGGCGTGAGGAAGCTCGCGAACATCTGCAGCGCTTCGACATCCAGGATGAGCTTCTCGAAGGACGCGGTGAGCCCGCCCTCGAGCCAGCCGGCGCCGTGATGGAGCAGGTTCACGCCGCCTGCGATCGTCGACCACGTCGACATCATGCTCTCGTAGATCGATTGCGCATCCGGGATGTTCGACGTTGCGATGCCGGAGGAGCGATAAGGCAGGCGATAGCGCCGCGCGAGCTGGCCCGAGATCACCTGGGCTTTGGCGTATTCCGGCGTGCCGAAAGTCGGCGCGCCCGAGCGCATGTTCACCGCCGTGGTGAAGGCGCCATAGACGACCGGCGCGCCGGATCGCGCGAATTGCGCGATCGCGAGCGCCGAGAGCGCTTCGGCGTTCTGCTGCGCCAGCGCCCCGGCGAGCGTGACCGGCGCCATCGCGCCGGCGAGCGTGAAGGGCGTGACGACGACCGGCTGGTTGTGCTCCGCCATCTCGATGATGCCCTCGACCATCGGCGTATCGAGCTGCAGCGGCGAGTTGGTGTTGATGATCGTCAGGCAGCGATGCGCGCGCGCGAATTCATCGACGTCGACTCCGTGCGACAGGCGCACGAGTTCGAGCACGTCGCGCACGCGCTGGACACTGTGCGAATAGATCCGCGGCACCTTGTCGGTGAGCGTGATCATCATGCGCATCGCTTCGAGGTGGCGGACCGGAACGGGGATGTCGATCGGCTCGACCGGATAGCCCGCGAGCATGTGCAGGATGTTGCAGCTATGCGCGAGCTTGAGCAGATCCGCATAATCCTTGGCCGTGCCGGGGCGTCGTCCGCCGACGATGTCGGAGCAATTCGGCGCGCTCGAGACCGGCGTGAAGACGAGGGAGTTGCCGCCGATGGTGATGTCGCGCGCCGGATTGCGGGCCGTCATCTCGAAGCTCGCCGGCGCTTTGGCGACCGCCGCGAGGACCAGGCCGCGCTCGAAGCGTACGCGCAGATCATCGGCCATGATCTCGCAGCCGGCGCGACGGCAGAGTTCGCGCGCACGCGCGGATTGCACGACGATGCCGATGCGCTCGAGGATCTCCAGCGAGGCGAGGTGGATGGCTTCGAGCTCGTCGGCCGAGATGATCTCGTAGGGTCGATAGGGATTGATCAGTCGACGCCACGGCATCTGGCGCGCGAGGGCGGAGGCTTGGTGGGCGCGGGGGCGGCGCTCGCTGCGTGGGCGTCGCCCGCTTTGACTCGGTTCTTCACTCATCGCGCTCGACCTCCCAGATCTCAGAAATCGGTCTTCACGCCGCCTTCACCTTTGCGCCGCGCCACGAAGGCCTCGAGCGCTTCGTGGGCGGCCGGGTCGATCGGCGGCGGTTCGTAGCCCGCGAGCTTCTGCTTGTAGAGCCGATTGGCCGTGTCGTAGGCGGTGGGCGACCCTGCCTCGCGCCAGCTCTCGTAGTTGCGCCAGTCGGAGATCATCGGTGCGAAGAAGGCGGTGCGATAGCGCGCCTGCGTATGGGCGCAACCGAAGAAATGCCCGGCCGGCCCGACTTCGCGTATCGCGTCGAGCGCGATCTCGTCGTCATTCACGACGATCGGCCGCAGGAACTCCGCGACCATGTCCAGCAGATCGGCATCGAGCACCATCTTCTCGAAGGAAGCGTGCAGGCCGCCTTCCATCCAGCCGGCGCCATGCATCATCAGATTGACGCCGCCCATGATCGCACCCCAGATCGAGAACACGCTTTCATAGGCGGCTTGCGCGTCGAGCGTATTGGCGGCGCAGGCATTCGACGAGCGATAGGGCAGGCCGTAGCGCCGCGCCAGCTGACCGCCGAGCAAGGCCGCCTTCATGTATTCGGGCGTGCCAAAAGCCGGCGCGCCGGATTTCATGTCGACATTGCTGGTGAAGCCGCCATAGACGAAGGGCGAGCCGGCGCGTGCCGTCTGCGCGAGAACGAGTCCGGCGAGCGCTTCCGCATTCTGCTGCGTGACCGCGCCGGCGATCGTCACGGGCGCCATCGCGCCGGCGAGCGTGAAGGGCGTCAACACGACGACCTGGTTGGCGCGCGCCATCTCGATCACGCCCTGGCACATCGGATCGTCGAGGCGCAGCGGCGAGGAAGAGTTGATGATCGTGAACAGCGACGGTTCGCGCTCCAGCGTCGCGCGGTCGATGCCGCGGGCGATGCGGGCCATCTCGATGCCGTCGAGGATGCGCGCCTTGCCGAGGCTATAGGCGTGGATCGCTTTGTCCGAGAGGGTGAGCATGTCGAACAGCGCGTCGAGATGGCGGATCGAGGCGTGGATGTCCGCGGGCTCGACCGGGTAGCCGCCCCAGAGATGCACCGCCGGCAGCACGTGACCGAGGCGTATCAAATTCTGATAATCCGCACGATTGCCAGGGCGGCGTCCGCCATCGCGATCGGCCACGTTGGGGGCGCTGGCGACCGAGCAGAAGGCAACCGCGTCACCGCCGATCTCGACCGTCTTGCGTGGATCGCGAGCATGAAGCTTGAAGCTGCGCGGCGCCAGCCCCACCACGCTTTCGACGAGGCCGCGATCGAAGCGCACGCGATTGGACTGCGGATCGACGGCGGCCCCGGCGGCACGCAGCAACGATTTCGCTTCGTCGTTGAGTACATCCATCCCGATCTCCTCGAGGATGGTCAGCGACGCGATGTGGATCGCCTCGAGCTCGTCGACCGAGACGGCCTGAACCGGCGCAAACCGCATGCGCGGCTGGGTGCGCGGCGTGTCGGCCGCCACCGCCGCCGCTGCCGCTGCGCGCTCCCGCCGGCCGCGGCGGCCACCGGTCGGGGCGTCGCTCACGCCACTCTCCTCATGCCCATTCCGGACCATGCCCATGGGGTCATGCGCGCATCCTCGCGCCCGTCGGGTCGACGAGTGGCGCGTCGAGGCGCGTGGCGTGGCGGCGTTCGCCGATGATCTCGATCTCGAAGCCCGACTTCGCCGCGGCAATTTCCTTCGGCACGTAACCCAGCGCCACCGACATGCCCGCACCATGTCCGTAGCCGCCCGAGGTCACCCAGCCCAGCGGCTTGCCGTCGTGCCAGATCGGCTCATCACCGATCGCATCGGCTTCATGCGCGTCGATGCTGAAGGCGCAGAGCCGGAGCTTGCCGCCGGAAGCCTTCTCGGCCACCGCCGCCTCGCGGCCGATGAAATCGGGCTTGTCATAGGCGACGAAGCGCCCGAGCCCGGCCTCGAGCGGCCCATAGAGCGGTCGATACTCGCGCGCCCAGGTGCCGAAGCTCTTCTCGAGCCGCATCGTGTGCAAGGCGCGCGCGCCGAACAGCTGAATGCCGAATTCCGCGCCGGATTTCATCAGCGTGTCATAGAGGCCGCGCTGATATTCGGGCTTGACCCAGATCTCATAGCCGAGCTCGCCGGTGAAGGAGATGCGCCCGACCATCGCCGGCGTCATGCCGACATCCATGCGCTTGAACGACAGGAACGGGAAGGTCTGGAGATCCTCGCGCACCAGCGTCTGCAGGAGATTGCGCGCTTGCGGGCCGGCGATCGAGAGTCCGACCCACTCGTTGCCGCAGGCGCGCGCGACGACACCGCTGTCGGGCAGGTGGCGCTCGAACCAGCGCTCATAGAAGCGCTCGGCCGCCATCGTGCCGATCAGGAAGAACGCGTTGGCGCCGAGCCGGGCGATCGTGAAATCGCCGATCAGCTTGCCGCGCTCGTAGAGCATCGGCGTGAGCGCGATCCGGCCCAGCTTGGGCACGCGGTTCGCCATCATGTGTGACAGCCACGCCTCGGCGCCCGGACCATTGACCTCGAACTTGCCGTAGCTGGAGATCTCGATCAGCCCGACGCCTTTGCGCACCGACTTGACCTCGGCGCCGACATGCGGGTGCGCGTTCGAGCGCTTGAACGTGATCGTCTCGACCGGCTCGCTGCCCGGGGGCGCGAACCACAGCGCGTGCTCGAGACCCCAGTACTCGCCGAACACCGCGTTCGCGGCCGCGAGCCTGTCGTAGATCGGCGTGGTCTTGAGCGGC
The DNA here is from genome assembly GCA_031403455.1 of Alphaproteobacteria bacterium. Taxonomy (GTDB): domain Bacteria; phylum Pseudomonadota; class Alphaproteobacteria; order CACIAM-22H2; family CACIAM-22H2; genus CAIOSQ01. The sequence goes on from JANNTF010000919.1 coordinate 5,258, forward strand.
CGCGCGGCGGCCAGCTCCTCGGTCGGGAAGCGGATGCGGAAACGGCGCGAATAGTTCTCGCGCACTTTGGCGTTGGTGTAGGCGAGAGTCGCCCAATCGCCGAACCGGGCGACGTCCATGCCCCAGATGTCGGCGCCGGGATCGCCATGCGCCATCCAGTTCGCGAGCGACAGGCCGACGCCGCCGCCTTGGCTGAAGCCCGCCATGACTCCGCAGGCGACCCAGTAGTTCTTGAGCCCGCGGATCGGACCGACCAAAGGATTGCCGTCGGGTGCGAAGGTGAACGGCCCGTTGATGATCTTCTTGATGCCCGCCTTCTCGATCGCCGGGTAGTGCTTGAAGCCGATCTCGAGCGACGGCGCGATGCGATCGATGTCGTTGTTGAGCAGCTCATGGCCGAAACTCCACGGCGTCTCGCGCTCCGACCATGGCACGCCGGCACGCTCATAGGTGCCCATGAGCATGCCCTTGCCTTCCTGGCGCATGTAGATCTCGCCGTCGGAATCGAC
>JANNTF010000920.1:0-1842 GCA_031403455.1 Alphaproteobacteria bacterium
CCCCAGCTGCAAGCTGAGCACCTTGCCTTCGAGCGCCGCGCGAAATCCCGTCCCTTCAATTGCGAGGCTGCGATTGAAACCCTTCGAAACCCCGGTCAGGACATTCGCCATCAGCGCACGCGAGGTTCCCCACAACGCACCTGAGCGATTGCCTTCACCACGTGGTTTCAAAGCGACGACCCCACCTTCCAGCTTGACCTCGATGTCGCGGTGGAGACTCAGCACCTGCGTGCCGAGTTTACCCTTCACCGTCACCTTCTGGCCCGCCACCTGAACGTCGACGCCCTGGGGCACCGGCACCGGCAGACGACCGATTCGAGACATGATGTGTTTTCCTTCCGCCGCTCAGAACACTTGGCAGATGACTTCGCCGCCGACGTTCTGCGCGCGAGCCTCCGAGTCCGACATCACGCCGCGTGGAGTCGACAGGATCGAGATGCCGAGACCGCCGTAAATCTTCGGAAGCTCCTTGGCTCCTGAATATACACGCCGTCCGGGCTTTGACACACGCGTGATCTCTTTAATCACCGGCGTACCCTCGTTGTATTTCAGCTCGACCGTGAACTCCGCAATACCCGCACTGCGCTCAGCCCATGAATATCCCCGGATGTACCCCTCGCGCTTCAGCACTTCGAGCACGTTACCGCGCAGCTTCGAGGCCGGCACCAATACGGTGCCATGCCGCGCGCCCTGCGCGTTCCGGATGCGCGTCAGCATATCGCCGAGTGAATCGCTCATCGCCATGTCCGGACTCTCCTCACCAACTCGCCTTGACCATGCCGGGAATCTGCCCCGTGAGCGCGAGCTCCCTGAGCGCCATGCGGCACAGCCTAAATTTGCGATAGTTTCCGCGTGAGCGGCCGGTCAACTCGCAACGAAGCCGAATCCGATTCCGCGCCGAGTTGCGCGGCAACTTGGCGAGTTTCTGGGTCGCCTCGAAGCGTTCCTCCACCGACAACATCTTGTCGGTGGCAACCGCCTTGAGTTTCATGCGCCGTGCCGAGAACTGCTTGGCCATGCGCATGCGGCGCCTGTTTTTCTCGATGGAGCTTTTCTTAGCCATCGGTTTCCGTCCTTGCGGGTCAAGCCGTCAGTTGATGAAGGGCATTTCGAAGCCCTTCAGGAGAGCCTTGGCTTCCTGATCGGTCTTCGCAGTCGTGCAGATGATAATGTCCATGCCGCGGACGCCATCGATCTTGTCGTAGTCGATCTCGGGGAACACGATCTGCTCCTTGATGCCAAGCGCGTAATTGCCTCGCCCGTCGAAGCTTCGCGGCGAAAGGCCACGGAAGTCCCGGACGCGCGGCAATGCGATAGTCACCAGGCGATCGAGAAACTCGTACATCCGAGCACCGCGCAACGTGACCTTGCAGCCGATCGGCAATCCCGCACGCAACTTGAAGTTGGCGATCGCCTTTTTGGACTTGATCATCAGCGGCTTCTGGCCGCTGATCGCCGTCAACTCGGCGATGGCCATTTCCATCTTCTTGATGTCGTTCACCGTCTCGCCGACACCCATGTTGATGACGATCTTATCCAGCTTCGGCACCTGGAAGCCGTTCGTGTAGCCGAACTCCTTCATCAGAGCTGCCCGAACCTTGGCGGAATAGAATTCTTGGAGGCGTGTTGCCATAACTATCACCGATCGATGAGTTCGCCGGACCGCTTGGCGAACCGGACCTTCTTGCCATCGACCTCCCGGAAGCCGACGCGGGTCGGCTTGTTGTCCTTGGGGTCGACATGCGCGACGTTGGAGATGTGGATCGTCAGCTCCTTCTCCACCAGCCCGCCCGGCTGGCCGGGGCGCGGCTTGGTGTGGCGCTTGGCGACGTTGACGCCCTG